>DAOUDQ010000223.1:0-3765 GCA_034431045.1 Dehalococcoidia bacterium
TGACTTGGCATCTATAGTATCATAGGCAAGGCTGAAGGCACAGGTTGGCTAACCATGGTCATCGCCCTTGTCAACGCCCGCGTTCTCACCCCCGATGAGGAGATCCCCAGTGCCACTGTCATCCTCGAGGAGGGCCGCATCGCCGCCGTGGGCGAGGGCCTGCCGCCGCCCGCGGGGGCCCAGATCGTGGACCTGGGTGACCTGACGCTGGCCCCTGGGTTCATCGACATCCACGTCCACGGTGGCGGTGGCTTCTCCCTCATGACCGAAGACAGGGGGGAGGTTCGCTCCTACGCCTGCTGGGTGGTGGGCAAGGGGGTTACGGCCTTCCTGATAACTCTGGCGGCGGCCAGGCGGCCACAGCTGGAGCGCTGGCTGGCGGTGGGCGCCTCTGTCGGCGAGGGCGTGCCCGCTGGCGCTCGGCCGTTGGGTGTGCACCTGGAAGGGCCCTTCCTCAACCCAAAACGAAAGGCGTCCATCCCGGTGGAGGGCCTGCGACCGCCGGACGTAGGCGAGCTTCTGGCCCACGTCAGGACTGCCCAGGGCCGACTGAAGCTCATTGCCCTGGCGCCGGAGCTGACGGGCGCCCACGAGCTGATAGCCGCAGCCAGGGGTCAGGGTCTGGTGGTAAGCATCGGCCACAGCGATGCCACCTATGAGGAGGCCCTGGAGGCCATCTCCCTGGGCGTCACTCAGGCCACCCATTGCTTCAACGCCATGCGTCCCTTTCATCATCGCGACCCCGGCTGCCTGGGGGCCATTTTCGCCTCGCCCCAGGTGGCCGCCGAGCTCATCGCCGACGGAGTTCACGTCCATCGTGGGGCCATGGCCCTTCTCTTGCGAGCCAAAGGGCCCCAGAGGACGATCCTGGTGACCGATGGCGTGGCCCCCGCTGGCCTCGGTCCGGGAACGTACTCCTTGGCCGGACGGCAGGTCGAGGTGAGGGGTGGGGTGGCCACTCTGGCCGACGGCACCATCGCTGGCAGCGTCAGCACCATGGACCAGATGGTGCGAAACCTAGTGCGGCTGGGCTTGGCCTCGCTTCAGGAGGCCCTGCGGATGGCCTCCCTCAATCCAGCTGCAGCCCTGGGCTTGGAAGGGGGCAAAGGGCGCATCGCCCCCGGCTTCGACGCCGACCTGGTGGCCCTGGATGAGGGTCTAGAGGTGGCCATGACCTTCGTAGGCGGGGAGTTGGCCTTCTGCCGGCCCAAAGGCTCAGCCGCCTAGGCGGCGTCCCCCTGCCTTTCCCACGCCTGCTCGATCCGTCTCCCAAGCGTCACTGTAATGACGGCAGCCGCCGCGCGTCTTTCTTGGCAGAGGAGATAATACGGGCATGGCGACCGAGAGCTCGATGCAAGAGACGGCACGGGTACAGCGGGAGGAGGACTCAGCAGCGGAGCAAACAGTCGCCTCTCCCCCGCGGCCGTCCCTCCTGCTTTTGGCCAACGCCATCCTAGGCGTGGTGGTCATGGCTGCCGTAATCATCGCCCACTTCCATCGACAGTACACCGTGGAGTTCCTCGCCGCCGTTTCGGCCTTTGCCGCTCTGGAGGTATTGGGGTTTGCCTCTGTCTACGTGTCCCGAACAAGGCTCGAAGAATCGCAGCGGCGATATCAAGCGCGGCTGTTCATTCGCAACCTGGAGCTACAGGATATGGCCATGCGGGACGACCTGACCCAGCTCTTCAACCGCCGCTATTTCTACAACCGCCTGGAGCGAGAGCTGGACCAGGCCCGCAACTTCCAGCGGCCCCTGGCGGTGGTGGTGCTGGACGTCGATGGCCTCAAAGCGGTCAACGACACCTACGGCCACAAGGCCGGCGACTTGCTCCTGGCCACCGTAGGCAGATTACTGGTGCAGTATACCCGCACCTGCGACCTGCCTGCCCGCATCGGCGGTGACGAGTTCGGTATCGTCATGCCCGAGACGGATAAGTCGGCGGCCTTCGCTGTGGCCAACCGCCTGCAACGGTCTCTGGAATCGGCGTCGGTGTTCGAGGAGAACGGTAAGCGGCTCAAGCTAAACATATCGCTGGGGGTGTCGGGCTATCCTTGGGGCGGCGACGATGTCGACGCCATCGTGCAATGGGCGGACACCTATATGTACGCTGCCAAGGCTGTCCGCCGGGGCGAAACCTACGCTTCTCCCCCCACGTCCCACCGCAGCAGGAAGCGCTAGCGGGCGAGTCCTCGCTCAGCCCCCGAGGATGCCGTCCATGAATTGTAACCGATGGGCAGACTTAGGCGTCTTACATTCTGAAGGTAGGAAAGGCAAGGCCAGGAGCTTTTCTTATGCAGGCCACCGAACAGGAAGCCGCTAGCGTGCCGAGTGCGTCTACCGTTGTTAGGCGGGCTGAACGTGACAGCGCGCCCCCGATGAACCTGGTTTGGCTCCGATGGTTGTTGCGAGCCCTGGGGGGCGCGTTCGTCATGGGTGGTGCTGTCACTGTCTTGGTGGCTCACGCCATCCTCGACTGGGAGTTTTACCCGGTGTCGGTCCTGGTCTTCCTGGCTATGTGGCTAGTGGGTGTTCTCTTCGCCGCCCACTCCCGTAGATCGCATGTGGAGTTGGAGCGGCGCTACCGGGCGCGCCTGTTCATTCGCAATCTCGAGCTGCAAGACATGGCCATGCGGGACGAGCTGACCCAGCTCTTCAACCGGCGCTACTTCTTCGAGCGCCTACGGCGAGAGCTGGACCGGGCCCGCAGTTTGCAAAGCCCCTTGGCCATCCTGGTGCTGGACGTCGACCAGCTCAAGGGTGTCAACGACACCTACGGTCACAAGGTGGGCGACATAGTGCTGGCCAATCTGGCTAAACTCGTGGTGAAGTGCACTCGCACCAGCGACATCCCTGCCCGCCTGGGTGGCGACGAGTTCGGCGTGATCATGCCAGAGACGGATAAGGACGGGGCTTTTGCCGTGGCCAAGCGGCTCCAGCGGGCCTTGGACGTTACCCCCGTCTACGAGCAGGACGGGGATTCCCTCAAGATGAACGTATCCTTGGGGGTGTCAGGCTTTCCCTGGGGCGGCGATAGCGTGGACGAGGTGGTTCAGTGGGCAGATACGCACATGTATGCTGCCAAGACTTCCCGCAAGAACAACGCTGGCCTCTCGTCCAACACCCGCGAACACTCGCGGAAAAAGGTCTAGGCACGGGAAAGGCCTCATCCGCTCAGCATGGGGGTGGAGCAATGAGGCCAGGATCGATTAAGGCAAGGGTCCTAGGAAGGGAGGGCTTCGGCCCGGGAGCAAGGCTCAAGAGTATTTGGCGGTGGCTGACGGGCTACGCCTTCAGGTGGCAGTTCACCCTGCAGTTCACCCTGGTGTTCGCCCTGCTCAGCCTGATGGTGGCGGCCCTCACCGGCTTTGGCCTCAGTGGTTACCTGGCTCACTCCATCGAGGAGGGCGAGATCGATGATGCGGTCGAGCAGGCCCAGAAGCAAGTCTCTCGACTCATCATGACCCGTCTATCGCCGGGGCAGGCTATGACGCCCCTGACGGGAGAGGAGTACGCCGAGTTCGACAGCTTCGTCCAGAGTGAGATCATCTCGGCCGACACGATTGGGGTGGGGCTCTGGAGCCACGACGGTACCTTGCTGTATTCGTCGGGCAGTCCAGGGCAGATTGGAGAGAACTTTCCCCTTGACCAGAGGCTAACGACTGCCTTCAGCGGCAGCACTGCCTCCCAGGTGGCCGACAGCCCTGATGATCTGGGGGGCCCTGCTAGCGTCGACTCCAGGTCGGTGCTGGCGGTCTACGCTCCCC
>DAOUDQ010000224.1:0-6778 GCA_034431045.1 Dehalococcoidia bacterium
CGATTCGCTGGCCGGGGAGCGGCGGCGAGGCGCTGTATACCTCCTGAACGGCCACCACCCCTGCCAGTCGCCCCAGGCTCCGCTCCGCCCCCAAGAATTCGCCCTTTATCTGATAGGCCAGCGGCTCGAAGGTGAGCACCGAGGCCGCGACCTTTGCGCCCGAGCGCAGCGCTTCCAGGGCCGGCGCCGCCAGGCCGCTGCTGAAGACGAAGGTCTGCTCATCGGCTGGTATGAGGGAGAGAGCCGGCACCATGTCGGGGTAGCCATCGTCGTCCAGATAGGCCAGGAACTTGGCGGCCTGAAGGCGAGCGAACTTCCCGCGCACCTGGATAGGGACCGTGACCGCGGCGACACGCCGCCGGCGGGCGCGGCGGGCGAACCACCAGGCGCGGGCCATGTCAAGCAAGACCGTGGGCCGAGATAAGGCGAAGGCCCGCACCACTTGGCGCACTCGGATTACGCCAGCGTTACGAATGGAGGAATAGGCGTTGTAGCGGTACATGTCCGCGGCCATGATCCGGTCGAAGTAGGGCCCGCTCCGCTGGAACTCCAGGAAGTCCCCCTTGATGACCCAGCCCTGGCTGGCCGTCATTACCGCCACCGACACGCGGGGATTGACCTCCAGATTGTGCCTTGTCTTCCACATCATGAACTCGCCGAAGATGACGGTGCTTTCGTCCACCGCCTGCAGCGAGATGATGGGCACTACGTTGGGCACGCCCTCCGAGTTGAGGGTGGCCAGGAACTTCGGTGTCCTCTCGCCTGCCAGGGCCTCGACGATCGCCGGGCTCAGGTTGGCCTCAGCCACGTTCGCTCCCCGCTTTCTAGTCCCTCACCGCTCCCGACCACACGGCAACGTCCACTCCACCGCCGAGGGCCACCGCGTGCAGCCGCTCCATCTTGGCCCGAGTCGGCAGCTCTGCGCCCTCCAGGGGATAGGGCCGACTCAGGCGACAATACTTGGGCCGGCCGAGGTTGGTGTAAGCCAAGAGATCCCAGCGCTCGACGGTGCTCAGTTCGTCATGGATGTAGACGGCCAGGCGGGCAACGTTGTCCTCGTCGTCAGTGTGGCCGGGGATGACCGGTGTGCGCACCCACATCGGGATTCCCTGCTGGGCGATGCGCCTGGCGTTCTCCAGGATGCGATCGGAATAGACGCCTGTGGCAAGGCGATGCCGCTCCCGGTCCATGATCTTCAGGTCGTAGAGGACCAGGTCGACGAAGGGGAGGAGACGCTCATAGATCCCCCAGTCGGCATGGCCGCAGGTGTCCAGGGCGGTATGTATTCCGCCCTCCCGACAAACGCGCAGAAAGGCCTCCACGAACTCGGTCTGCATCACGGGCTCCCCACCCGATATCGTGACTCCCCCGCCGGACGTCTCATAGAAGGCGCTGTCCTTGGCCACCTCGGCGTAGAGCGCCTCAGCCGTCCACTCCCGCCCGATAACCTCTAGAGCGCCCGCGGGGCAGGCCTCCTGGCACAAGCCACACACCGTGCAGCGTTCCCTATCCAGGCGCATCCCCTCCGGCGTCAGCTCCAGGGCATCCTCGGGGCAAACCTTGAGGCACTCGCGGGCACCGATGCAGCGCACATCGTACCACACCAGCTCCGGACGGGGAGAAAGCCCCTCGGGGTTATGGCACCACTTGCAGCGCAGGGGGCAGCCCTTCATGAAGACGGTGGTGCGGATGCCCGGCCCGTCCTCGGTGCTGAACCTCTGGACGTTGAAGGTGATGCCAGTGGGCATAATTCACTCGTACACTTTCTCTTCGAGCTGGTCAGCCTCGGGCGCGTCGGCCTCCACGTCGCGGCCCTGCTGCGGAAAGCCCAGCTCCCGATAGTACTCGTGCTGGATGATGAGATTCATGATCTCGCTGGTGCCCGTCCAGATCATGGACAATCGCGCGTCGCGGAGCATCCGCTCAATGGGATAGACGTTGGTGTAACCGATGCCGCCCATGATCTGCATGGCGTCGTTAATGATCTCCCAGACTGCCTCGGTGACAAACTTCTTGGTCTCGGACACCAGACGGCGGAGGCGACTCGGCTCGTCGCCGGCGTCGATGGAGCGGGCGGCGAGGTCGACCAGCGCCCGGCTGGCGTCGAGGAGGGTGATGCTGTCGGCCACCTTGAAGCTAACCGCCTCGAAGGCGCGGATCTTCTGGCCGAAGGCCTTACGGCGGTCGCTGTAGCGGGCGGCGATCTCCAGGGCAGCCTGCGCCCCACCCAGCGCGCCTGCCGCACTGGTCATCCGCTCGGGGATCATCATCTGATAGAAGATCTCGGCCCCGCCGTGCTCCCTGCCGATGAGGTTCTCCCTGGGCACGCAGACATCCCGGAAGTACACCCGCCCGGCCCCACCGCCGCGCGTGCCCAGCAGCCCGTAGACGTGCTGAACCTCGACGCCGGGCCCCTTCTCAACGATGAAGGCACTAAGTGCTTGGCGCGAGGGGGCATCGGGGGCGGTACGCGCATACACCAGGAAGTAGTCAGCCCCCTCGGCGCCCACGATGAATCGCTTCTGGCCGTTGAGCACGTAGACATCACCCTCGCGTCGCGCCGTGGTCGTCGCCCCGAAGAAGTCGGAGCCGCCCCGCGGCTCGGTGAGGGCCTCGGCTACGGTGAGCCGGCCTTCGAGGGCTGGGCGTAACCACCTCTCCTTCTGCTCCGGCGTGCCAAAGACGTGCAACGCCTCACCGACGATGCTGACCAGGGAGTAGAGACAGCTCAGCGAGCCTCCTACCACGCCCACCTCCGCCAGGGCCAGCACCTCTTCCGCCCAGCCCAGCCCACGGCCGCCGTATTCCTCCGGGAAGCGCAGGCCAAGCAGCCGGCGGCGGGCGGCCGCTTCTATGAACTGGCGAGGATAGTGCACCCGCTCGGCATCCATGTCCAGGATGAGCTGGCGCGGCACATCGTCGCGCACGAAGGCCCGCACCTCGTCCCGCAGTTTCTTCTGTTCCTCAGTCAGCAGAGCGTCCAGCATTATTGCCCCTCCTTTGGCGTCTGCAACCGTCCATTCGGTCTCCCGGCCCGCCAAGGCGCCCCCGACAACGACCTAGACCCCGTGCGCCTCACGGGCAATGATCTCGTCCTGAATCTCCTTCCCCAGCATGACGAAGTAGGCGTTATAGCCGGTCACCCGCACCAGCAGGTTGCGGTATGCCTCGGGATCGGCCTGAGCGGCCCGCAGGGTAGCGGGGTCCACCATATTGATCTGCAGGCAGGTGCCGCCGACTCGCTCGTAGGCCCGCAGCAGGGCAGCCAGCTTGGCCCGATGCTCGGCGTCTCGAGCCATAGAGGGGCTGAGGCTCAGGGTGTGAGAGGCGCCGTTGGGCGCGGTCTCCAGCCCCAGGTGGCCCACCGACTTGATGACCGCCGTAGGGCCCTGGCGGTCGGCGCCGTTGACCGGGCAAACGCCGTTAGAAAGGAAGGTGCCCCGTTTGCGCCCGTCGGGAGTAGGGGCCGTGGAGGGAGCGTAGGCAACCCAGTAGTTCCAGGAGAGATAGCCGCCCCGATAGCGCCGTCCGCTGGCTGGCGAGGTGTGCTTGAAAGCCTCCTCCGTCCAGAACTGCGAGACCTCCCGAGCGATCTCATCCACATAGGGGTCGTCGTTGCCGAACTTGGGCGCCTTGCTGATCAGCGTCTGGCGCAGCGCCTCGTACCCCTCGAAATTGGCTCGGATGGCCACCAGTAGCTCATCCATGCTCACCATCCGATCCTCATAGACCAGCTTCTTGACGGCTGCCAGGGAGTCCACCGCCGTGGCCAGGGCGATCCCCTCTACAGTGATGTAGTTGTGCACTGCCCCGCCAGCGGTGATATCGCGGCCGCTATCGGCGCAGCCGTCCACCAGGGTACTCAGGTAGGGCGTGGGCTCCAGGGCGGCGCGGATGGCATCGGCTCCATTGTTACAGTCGATCAAGCGCTCCAGGAGCGCTTTGAGCTGGGCCTTGAAGGCAGCGAAGAAGGCGGGGAAGTCGGCGAAGCCTCTGAGGTCGCCGGTGGCTGGCCCGACCCGCTTGCCTGTCCGCATGTCCCTGCCGTCGTTCAGAGCCAGCTCCACCGCCTTGGCGATGTTAAGGTTGACATCCACCGTGCCCGATCGATCGTTGCCCTGCAAGGTGTTCTCCAGGCAACCGACCGGCGCGTAGTCCCAGAGCTCGTCCCTGGATAGCCCCTGCCACTCGAGTCCCCGTATGGCGGCCTCGTCGAAGTTGAGGAGGAAGGGAGAGCCCTGCACCCTGGCGATGAGCTCCACCACTCGCTGGAGCAGGTCGTCGGGCGTGTTGTGGTGAAGGCGCACGTTGGGCTTCGGCTCCAGAAGGTTCATGTCCTCGATGACGTCCAGCATGAGCCAGGTCAGGGCATTGCTGGCGTCCTCACCGTGCGGGCCTAGGCCGCCCAGGGTGATAAGCTGGCCAAAGCTGGAGTTGATCCCCTGGTTGGTTCCTACCCGGCCTTGGTAGTCGTAGGCATAATTGTGCTTGATCCAGTAGCACTGAAGCAGTTCCCGCGCCCGATCGCGCGTTACCTGCCCCCAATCGATGTCGCGCTGATAGTAAGGATAGAGATACTGGTCGATGCGGCCGGGAGAAAGGCCCGGCCCAGGATATGATTCCGCTGCCATTACCAGCATGTGGGTGAACCACAGGGCCTGGAGCGCCTCGTGGAAGGACTGGGCCGGGTTCCAGGGCACCTTGCGGCAGATGGCGGCGGTCTGCCGCAGCTCCTCACGGCGGCTCTCGTCGGGCTCCTCCGCCGCTAGCCGCTCGGCCTCGGCAGCATAGCGGGAGGCAAACACCGCCGCCGCCTGGCAGGAGATAATCAGGGCCCGCAGGAAGTTCTTCCTCTTCTTGCCGCGCGCTTGCTGAAGCTTCTCCTCCAGCTCAGCCACTATCCCCCGAAAGCCGAGCCGCAGCACCTTGGGGTAGTTGGGGATGAGGTGGCCAGGCACGGCACCGCAGTTGCCGACGCCCAAGTCGTTAAGCTCCTGTGCCTTCTTGCGCCAGCGGCCCTCCCTCCTCTTCCAGCGCCGCCCCTCTCCCCGGGTGTGCGTCTTGGACAGGGCAGTGTTGAAGTAGGAGCCAACGATCAACTCACCATCCAGGATCTTGACCGGCAGGTGCTTCTCCAGAACCGTTCGGAAGAAGAGGGCTCGCCGCACCACCAGCGGCTCCCGCCAGAAGCCCGGCGGCAGCTCCACCCGCTCGGCAGCGGCCAGCAGGCTATCCTGGTAGGCGTCCAGGAAAGGATAGAGCTCGGGGGCGACTGTCCAGTTGTGGGGCGACCAAACCTGGTCCCAGGGCGTCCCACCGGTGTAGGGACGTACCTCGTTGCGGAAATAGTCCCGCGAGTAGAAGGAGAAGAACTCCTCGCGCAGGCGGCGGACCCGCGGTGAAAGAGACGGAGAGGGAGACCAAATGATGGAATTAGCTATCGCCATTCCTCCCCTGCCGCGACCAAGGCCATGAGCCGCGGCCAACTAGATAGATTATAGCAGCCTCGGGCAGCTACTCTCCAATCACCTTCACCACCACCCGCTTGCGACGCTGGCCGTCGAACTCGGCGTAGAAGACCTGCTCCCAGGGCCCCAGGTCCAGCTTGCCGGCGGTGACGGGCAGCACGACCTGATGGTGGATCAACGAGCGCTTCAGGTGGGCGTCGCCGTTGTCTTCGCCGGTGCGATGGTGCTTATAGTCCTTCCGATAAGGGGCGAGTCTCTCCAGCCACTCCCACAAGTCCTGCCAGAGGCCCTCTTCGTGGTCGTTAACCCAGATGCCAGCGGTGATGTGCATGGCGCTCACCAGGCAAAAGCCCTCCCGAACGCTCGACTTGTGGAGTACAGCCTCCACCTCGCTGGTGATGTTCGCCAGATGGCGTCGGGCCCCGGTATTGAACCACAGGTATTCGGTATAGCTCTTCATTCGTTCCCCCACTGCCTGAGTGTGCCCTGATCGCCACCCTCTGCAACCTTTCGGTCGAGGTTTACCGGTGCCCCTAGGTGCTGTCAAGCCCGCCGGGGCGCTAGATTCGAAGGCTAGCCGGGCGCCACCAGGTCCCGCTCCAAGCCATAATCATCGTGATCCGCATCGATTGGCGTGCTCGCCCCGGCCAAGATAGCGGCTCCGCCTGGTATAATGCTAGGCGGTACGATAGAAAACCTGCCTATGGCGGGCCGTCGGCTGCAAAGGAGGCAGCAATGGACTTCAGGTTTAGCGAAGAGGAAGAAGCCTTCCGCAAGGAAGTAAGAGAGTTCCTTCGGAAGGAGTGGACTCTCACCGACTATGATCTGGACAATCCCGAGCACTGGGATGCAGCTAAGGAGTTGGAGAAGAAGCTCGGTGCCAAGGGATGGCTCTGCATGGCCTGGCCCAAGGAATACGGCGGCCTGGGCGCCAGCCACACGCACCAACTGGTGTTCCAAGAGGAAATGGCCTATGCCCGGGCGCCCGTCCTGAACAGTCAGGGCGTGTACATGGTGGGGCCGTGCCTGATGTTTCAGGGCACTGAAGAACAGAGGCAACGCTTCCTGCCGCCCATAGCCCGCAGTGAGGTTGTGTGGTGCCAAGGGTTCAGCGAGCCCAATGCCGGCTCCGACCTGGCCAGCCTCCAGACTCGCGCGGTGCTCGACGGGGACGACTACGTACTTAACGGACAGAAGACCTGGACCACCGCGGCCCATCGGGGCGACTGGATACACCTTATGGTCAGAACAGACCCCAATGCGCCAAAGCATCGCGGCATTTCCTACCTCCTGGCAGACATGCGCTCACC
>DAOUDQ010000225.1:0-1695 GCA_034431045.1 Dehalococcoidia bacterium
GTCCCGCTGGGCCACCCTGTTCCCCGCTGGATCGTAGATCTGTACCGAGGCTGCGGGCACGTGCTCCCGCCCCTCTATCTCGTTGCGCCAGGCCAGGATCACGCTGGCAGTATCCCCTGCAGTATACTCTCGCCCCCAGGGAAGGGCCACATGGCTGAGGACCAGCCCCTCCTCATAGGGCTGCTCCACCCACAGAAGCTCGCCCCTCACGCCAGGGATACCCACCGATGGAGCGGCTGTTGTGCCCTGTAGCACCTGCCGGGCACTGATGGTTCGACCTAGCACCTGGGCCTCGACCGTGAGTTCCGAACCGGGGGCTGACGGGCGGGATATGGCCAGGGGGACGACTGCACTCCCCGGGCCGATGGTCAGTGGCAAAGTGCCCCCCTTCTCCCCCCTTTCCGGCCGGTCCTCCTCACCCCGCCACTCGAATTGGAAGTGGAAGCGCATAGGGCGCAGGCTTACAAACGCCCGTTCCTTCCCCGTCTGGCCCAGCAGGTAGGCGTAGTAGGGGCCGCTGGGGGGCACAGTGGGGGGCAAGTAGAGCTCCACGGTGGGAGGCTTTTTCTCAACTGAAGGCAAGGCGTAGACCTGGTCACTGCCCATCCATCCTACAGGGACCAGCTCCTCCGAAAAGCGCTGAAGTCCCTGCGCCAGCGCATACCTCTCCTCTCCCGAAAGATCATCCCAATGGATGATGACATAGCGCACATCCAGCCCCCGCAGATAGGCCAGCGCATCCCGGGAGGGGAAATGAAGAAGGTGATCAATGTGCTCCCCAAACGCGGGTGGATACATGGCGCTGTAGCCCATAATCATGGGCTGCCAGTGGTAGGCGGAGAAATACTGCTGGCGGGCCAGCCGTGGGAGTGAGACTCCATCCTTGAGGAACCAGATGGAGCTTACCGAGGGCAGCTCGACGACAGTAGAGCCTGCCGGCTGAGATGCCAGCCAGCGATAGACGGTCGGTACCTCCGCCCCCACAGCGATGGGGCGGGTACCAAGCGGCGCGGCATAGTAGCCTACCACAATCAGGGCTATGACTGCCAGGGTGAGGTGAGCTCCCCACCGCCCTGCTCGCCTGTGGAACTCGGCGGCCCCCCAGCCAGCCAGCACTGCGATTCCCAGTATCACCAATAGGCCCAGCCGCGCCGGGACGCGCATGGCGGAGAAACCAGGAAAGTGATAGAGAAAGGCATACGGTAAGGGCCCGAAGATGGGCCCCTGACCACTTATGAGCCGCAACTCAGGCCCCAAGGCCAGCACCCAGGCGACAGTGATCAAAGCGACGTAGAATCGCTTTTCAAGTCGGATCTGCCGCTGCACAAGGCCCACTGCTGCCAGGAGCAAGGGTACCAAGCCCGGGAAAAAGGTGTGCTCCGACCGTCTGCCAAAGGCGTTGAAGGGGGGGAAGGCGCCAAGCAGGGTGCCCTTGGCCGCACTGACCCAGGCCACCAGCCGTGCCCCAGACTGAGCCTCCAACTCGAACTCCCCCACCTCAGCCCTGGCCCGAAGGTAGGGGAGCATCACCGGGATGAGGATCAAAAGGGCCGCGCCCATCGCCACCGCCCCCCGCAGCAACCGCCGGTCCGCGCTCAATCGACCGGCGATCAGGGCATAGACCAGGTACAGCAGAACCGTCAGCGCGGTGTAGAAAGCGTAATAGGTGCACGAAAGTGCCTGTAGAGTGAAGAA
>DAOUDQ010000226.1:0-2480 GCA_034431045.1 Dehalococcoidia bacterium
GCCCGGCTTGGCCGCCTTCCAGAGGGCGAATCGGCCGGGTGCTCCTTATTCTCGCCGGGCTCCACTTCCCGCCCCACATCACATCTGGCGCCAGCCTGCAGGGACTCCAGGCTGCGGCCAGAAAGCTTGCCATAGTCGTTCTTGGCGCTGACCCGAAAGTAGACATCGCCCTCGGCCACATAGGCATAGCCCTTGTCCACCAGGGTGGAGACCATCTCGATCATGGTGGGGATCTCCTGGGTAGCGCGGGGGTAGACGTGGGCCGGCAGAACGTTGAGGGCCTCCATCTCGGCGGCATAGTCAGCGATCAGCTGCTCGGCCAGCTCCTGGGGAGAGATGCCCAGCTGGCTGGCGCGGGCGATGATGCGGTCGTCGATGTCGGTGTAGTTCTGGACGTGGCGTACCTGATAGCCGCGGTACTCCAGGTAGCGGCGGAGGGCATCGAAGATGATGTAGCTCATGGCGTGGCCCAGGTGGCTGCGGTCATAGGGTGTTACGCCGCAGACATACATCTTCACCGGGCCGTCCGCCGGGGCGAAGTCCTCCTTCCCGCCGCTGAGGGTGTTGTAGAGCTTCAAGAGGCATCCTCCTGGCGCTGGCTGGCGGCTGGCTCCCGCTTCCTCTCCTTCTCCAGTTGAGCGATGCGCTTCTCCAGCTTCTTGATTCGCCCTTCCAGGCGTTGAATAATATCCCACTCGGGGTCGGGCAGTTTCAAGATCGTATCGTTGCCGGGGTCATGATAGGCCACCACGTGGCCGGGTACGCCAACGACGGTGGCGTTGTCAGGTACATTGGCAACCACTACAGAGCCGGCCCCAATGCGCACGTTGTTCCCCACGTTTATTGCCCCAATGAGGTTGGCGCCAGCCCCCACCACCACGTTGGCGCCCAGGGTGGGGTGGCGCTTGGTCCGCTTGGTGCTGGTGCCCCCCAGGGTCACGCCCTGGTAGAGGTGGCAGTTATCGCCGATCTGCGTCGTCTCGCCGATGACCACCCCCATGCCATGGTCGATGAAGAAGCCGTCGCCGATCTCGGCGCCGGGATGGATCTCGATGCCGGTGAGGGCACGGCTGAGGTGGGAAATGACCCTGGCCGGCACACGCAGGCGCCTTTGATGAAGAAAATGAGCCAGGCGGTGGAGCTGGCGGGCGTGAAAGCCGGGGTAGGCCAGAACAACCTCTAGGGCGCTGGTAGCGGCTGGGTCCCGCTCCTGCGCGGCTTGGATATCGCGTTTAATGCTTCGTAAGACCGACACGGGCCATCCCTCCTGTCCGTGGCTGTCTTTTTCCCTCTATGGGGTGTCCCGGCCCAGCGGGGCACCCCTGTATACATATGCAGACCAAGCGACAGCGCGCCGCCACGGCCAGAGAAGGAAGCATCCCATGAGATAAGGCCATACCGATTTCTGTTCCTAACGTTCCTGCAGCAGGGCTACAGCCAGAGCGGCAATCGCCTCACCACGACCGATGTCGCCGATGCCCTCGTTGGTGGTAGCCTTGACGCTTACCCTCGATTCGTCCAGGTCGAGGGTGTCAGCGATGCGCTGCCGCATCGAGCGGATGTAGGGGCTCAAGCGGGGCCTCTCGGCAATGACAGTGGCATCCACACTCCAGACCGCGTAGCCCACCTGGGCTATCATCTGGCCAGTTTGGGCCAGCAGTTGGCGGCTGTCAGCCCCGGCGTAGGTCGGATCGTCTGGTGGAAAGAAACAACCGATGTCGCCCAGGCCCGCTGCCCCCAGCAGGGCATCCATAATAGCGTGGAGGAGGACATCAGCATCGCTGTGGCCGCCCAGCCCTGTTTCGCCCGCTATTTCCACGCCCCCCAGAATGAGCCGACGCCCCTCCTGAAATCTGTGTATATCATAGCCGATGCCCACCCGCATGTCTAACCTGCCCTGCCTTGAGCGAGGAGCGCTTCCACTAGGGCCAAGTCGGCGGCGGTGGTCACCTTGATGTTCCGAGGCGAGCCCTCGAATACCTTGACCTGATAGCCCAGCTTCTCCACCAGAGCGGCATCATCGGTGGCCTCACCCTGGGCCCGCTGGTGAGCCTCGCGCAGGATGTCATAGCGGAAGACCTGGGGCGTCTGAGCGGCCCACAGCTGGCCCCTGGAGAGAGTGCGCCCGATGAGGCCCGGCGGTTCCACCTCCTTGATCGTGTCCCTGATGGGTAGGGCGGCAGTGGCTGCCCCTGTCTGCTTCGCTGCCTCCAGGCCCCGCTCGATAAGCTCGGCGGTCACCAGGGGGCGGGCCCCGTCATGCACCACCACCCACTGACAAGACGCCAGCGCCTTCAGGCCGTTACGCACCGAATCTTGACGGCGTTCGCCCCCCCGGCAGACGGCCACCACCTTGCTAAAGCCGCCCTCAGCCACCAGCTCTCTTCCCCGCTCCATGTTCTCTGGCGACAGGACCAGCACCACCGTGTCCACGCCACGACAGACATCGAAGGCGATGAGGGTGTGGGCGAGAAGGGGCT
>DAOUDQ010000227.1:0-2382 GCA_034431045.1 Dehalococcoidia bacterium
TCGGTGTACGGCACCAACAGCCTTATGATGGCCGCCAACACCATCGGCGCCCTGCCAACCAAGAACGCCCAGTTCACCAGCTTTGCCAACGCCTTCAACATCAGCGGCCACCACATCCAGCAGACCATCCTCGTCGGCGACCCCACCTGTCACGCCTGCCCCGTCGCCTGCAAGAAAGAGGTCGAGACCGAGCCCGGCAAGTTCCACGTGCGCATGGAGAGCGTCGAGTACGAGTCCGCCTGGTCCTTCGGTGCTCAGTGCGACAACGACAATCGCGACTCCCTTGCCTTCCTTATCGACCTGTGCAACGACTACGGCATGGACACCATCGACATGGGCAACGTGCTGGCCATGACCATGGAGGCCAGCGAGAAGGAGTTGATCAGGGAGCGCGTGGGCTGGGGCGACGTCGACAAAATGGTGGAGCTGGTGCACAAGATAGCCAAGCGGGAGGGCATCGGCGACACCCTGGCCGAGGGCATCGAGCCAGCGGCCAAGGCCTTCGGCGACCCCAGCATAGCCATGTCAGTCAAGGGCCAGGCCATCGCCGCCTATGACCCGCGTGGGCTGAAGGGAATGGGGCTGGGCTTCGCCACGAGTAATCGCGGTGCTTGCCACCTCCGAGGCTACACTCCAGCCAGCGAGATCGTAGGCGTGCCGGAGAAGACCGACCCCCTGGCCTGGGAGGGCAAGGGCAAGCTCCTCAAGCTCTTCCAGGACTTTCAGGCTCTCTCCGACTCCCTCGGCGTCTGCAAGTTCTCCACCTTCGCCGAAAGCCCCGACCACTACGCCGCCCAGTACTCGGCCATGGTGGGCGTGCCGATCGACGCGGAGGGTCTCCTCACCATCGGCGAGCGTATCTACAACCTGGAGCGCTACTACAACAACCTGGCCGGCATCGGCGAAGGCGCCGACACCCTGCCCGCCCGCTTCCTCACCGAACCCTCCCAAAGCCCCGCCTCTCAGGGACAGGTCTGTGAGCTGGACCAGATGCTCCAGGAGTATTACGAGGCGCGCGGCTGGGTGAACGGCGTGGTGCCCGAGGAGAAGCTCAAGGCCCTGCAGATCATCTAGGGGTAGGTGAAGCCTACGTCTCACGTCACGGTGGTTCGGCTGTATGCCTCCTTGCGAGAGGTAGCCGGTGAGCGGGACATCGAAGTAGCCCTCCCGGGCGGTGCTACTATTCGCGATCTCCTCAACCGCCTGGCGGAGCTACGGCCCGGCCTCTCCCAGCGCCTGCTGGACGAGGATGGCAACATTCCCCGATTCGCCAACGTGTTCGTGAACGGGAGGGATATCCGCCATCTCAGCGGGCTGGACACCCCTGTGATGCCAGACGACGAGGTGACCATCCTCTCTCCGGCTGCGGGCGGTTGACGGGACTGCCCACCGTTCGGCAGGCGCTTCTGACCGAAGCGGCCGAAGGCGGCAGGGTTACCTGCCGCCTGTGTGAGCGCGGCTGCCGCATCCCGCCAGGTAGTCACGGCTTCTGCAAAACGAGGGCCAACATCGGCGGCAGGCTGCACACCCTCGTCTACGGCGACCTGGCCGCCGTTGAGAGCAGGCCCATCGAGATCAAGCCCTTCTTCCACTTCTGGCCGGGCTCCAGGGCCCTCACCTTCTGCTGTGTCTCCTGTAATCTCAGCTGCCGCTGGTGTCAGAACTTCCACCTCTCGCGTGCCGTGCCCGACCCCACCCACGCCAGGTACATCCCGCCGGAGGTCTTGGTGGCGATGGCCAACGCCGCCGGCGACCAGGGACTGTGCATCAGCTTCACCGAGCCGACGCTACTCTTCGAGTACGCCTGTGACCTCTTCCCCCTGGCCAGGGCGGACGGCCTCTACACCACCATGGTGAGCAACGGCTATCTCACCCTGGAGGCCCTCGACCTTCTGACAGAGCGTGGCCTGCAAGCCATCAAGATCGATGTCAAGGGGGGCGATGCCGTTTACCACAGGTACTGCGGCGGTGTGAAGGCGGAGGTCGTCTGGCGCAATGCTCAGAGGGCCAAGGCCCTGGGTCTGCACGTGGAGATCGTCGCCCTCATCGTCACCGGCGTGAACGACGACGAACAGTCACTGCGCTCGCTGATAGCCAAGCACCTGCGAAACCTTGGGCCGCAAACTCCCCTGCACTTCACCCGCTACTACCCCGCCTACAAGTTCAGCAATCCGCCCACGCCTGTCTCCACCCTGGAGCGGGCCCATCGCCTGGCCAAAGAGGCGGGGATTCTCTACCCCTATCTGGGGAACGTCGCCGGCCACTCGCTGGAGAACACCTACTGCCCCGAGTGCGGTGAGCTGCTCATCGAGCGCTACGGCTATCTCGTGCGAAGGCAGACCCTCACCGCCGACAAGCGCTGCCCGGGCTGCCGAGATCGGA
>DAOUDQ010000228.1:0-1545 GCA_034431045.1 Dehalococcoidia bacterium
CCGCCGCCAATGGCGTCCACGTTTACCTCTGCGACTCGCCCGTGCCCACCCCAGCGACTAGCTACACCGTCCTTCAAAAGAACGCCGGCGGGGCAGTGATCATCACCGCCAGCCACAACCCCGCCCGCTGGTCGGGCTTCAAGTACAAGCCCGAGTACGCCAGCAGCGCCTCGCCCGAGGTCATCGCCCGCCTGGAGGAGCTCCTGCCGGCCATCCTCGCCTCCGATGTGCCCCGGCTGCCCCTGGAGGAAGCCCAGGAGCGGCGGCTGGTAGAGTTCATCAGCCCCCGCCAGCCTTACCTGGAGCATCTCGGCGAGCTGGTCGACCTGGAGACGCTGCGCGCCGCCGGACTGCGGGTGGTCATCGATTCCATGTACGGGGCAGCCGCTGGCTACCTGCTTCAGGTCCTGGCCGGCGGGGCCACCCAGGTGCAGGAGCTGCACGGCGAGCGCAATCCCCTGTTCCCCGGCCTTCAGCCGGAGCCTATCGCCCGCCACCTGGGGGCCCTCATCGATACCGTCAGGGCCACAGGCGCCGACGTGGGCCTGGCCACCGACGGCGATGGCGACCGCGTGGGCATCATCGACGACAGGGGCGAGTTCATCAACCAGCACCAGGTGTTCGCCCTCCTGGCCTACTACCTGCTGGAGGTGCGCGGCCAGCGCGGGCCCATGGTCAAGTCGCTGACCAGCACCCGCATGGTCCATCGCCTGGGCGAGCTGTACAATGTCCCCGTGCATGAGACGGCGGTCGGCTTCAAGTTCCTGGGCCCCAAGATGATCGCCGAGGATGCCCTGATAGCAGGCGAGGAGAGCGGCGGCTTCGCCTTCCGCCGTCACCCGCCCGACCGCGACGGCATCCTCTCCTCCCTCTACTTCCTGGACCTCATGGCCCGCCGTGGCCGTCGCCCTTCTGAGCTGCTGGCTGAGCTGTTCGACAAGGTAGGGCCCCACTACTACGACCGCATCGACATCCGCCTGGAGCCAGAGCAAAAGGGGGAGCTGATGGAACGCCTGTCCCGTGCCCGGCCCCAGCGGCTGGCCGGCCTGAGGGTGACCGACCGGGATAGCACCGACGGTTTTCGCTTCCACCTAGAGAGCGGGGGATGGCTGCTCCTGCGCTTCTCGGGCACCGAGCCCCTGCTGCGAATCTATACAGAGGTGCAAGACCAAAGCCTGGTGCAGAAGCTTCTAGCGGCTGGAAAGGAACTGGTTGGGCTGTAGCCATGAGTGTGCTAGACGACCTCGCCGCCTACCAGAGGATCGACCCCGAGGGGATGCTGGCCTGCATCGGCGACCTGCCCCGCCAGTGCCGCGCTGCCTGGCAGGAGGCCCAGGCCCTGGAGCTGCCCGATGACTATGGCAGCATCGACAAGGTGGTCATCCTGGGCATGGGCGGCTCGGCCATCGCCGGCGATTTCCTGCGCTGCCTGGTAGCCCTGGAGAGCCCCGTCCCCATCTTTAATCATCGCAACTACGAGCTGCCCCTCCTGGTAGACGACAGGACGCTCCTGATAGCGTCCAGCTACAGCGGCAACACCGAGGA
>DAOUDQ010000229.1:0-5550 GCA_034431045.1 Dehalococcoidia bacterium
GTGGCCGTCTGGGTGCCATGAGCGCCGTAGTCCCAATTGACGATGGTCCAGCCGGAGATGTGGGCTACGCCTTCGTCCACGTAGACGCTCTCGGGCGACACCAGACCAGCGTCGAGGGCACCGCCCATGGTTACCACCTTGAAGACGGAGCCCGGCTCATACAGGTCGGTGATGGCCCGATTGCGGTACAGATCCATCTTGCTCTCATCGCCGAGGTCGAGGTGGGTGAGGTCGAAGGAGGGGCGGCTGGCCATGGCCAGGATGGCCCCCGTGCGGGGGTCCATGATGATGATGGTGCCGCCGCTAGCCTCGTGCTGCTCGATGGCGGTGTCCAGTTCCCGCTCGGCCAGGCGCTGCATATAGCGGTCGATGGTGAGAATGATATCCGCCCCTGGCTCGGGCGGTACGTGCTTGCTGTAGCCCAGAGCGATCTTGTTGCCCAGGCCGTCGCGCTCGTAGGATAGGGAACCGGCGGCGCCACTCAAGTCACGATCGTAGTCGGCCTCCAGGCCGCTGAGGCCGACGTTATCCCGGCCAATAAAACCGATAAGTGACGCCGCCAGATTCCCTTCTGGGTAGACACGACGACTGGTGCGCACCAGCCTGACGCCTGGCAGGCTCAGATCTTCCACGCGCAGGCCGCCCTGATAGTCCAGCCCGCGGCCGACGATGACCTCGCGGGTTATGGACGTGCTCAGGTCGTTGAGAATAAGCTGCGGCGGCCGGTTCAGGACGTCGGCCAGAGCCTCAGCCCGCTGTTGGGCCTGGGCAGGGTCGTCCCACACCTGGCTATCCACCAGGACGTCGTAGGCGTCGACGCTGGCAGCCAGGCGGTAGCCGTTGCGGTCGAGGATGGCGCCGCGGTGGGGGTTCAACACCACGCTGCCCTGGTGTTCGTCCTGGGCCTGTTCCTGGTACTGCTGGTGACTCATGAGCTGGAGGTGAGCCAGGCGACCCACCAGGCCGAGGGTGGCTATGAGCAGAACGACTATCACTACCCCCAGGCGTTTGGAGATGCCGTTGCCTTGTCTTGCCACTACTTACCGTCCACCGGGCTGCAGAACATCAGTTCTCGAATTGTCCTTCTCATCTGTTCTATGTGCCTGTGCTCTGTGTGAGTGCGCTCGATCATTTAGGGTCCTATCAGGGAAGGGGTAGCAGGTCCAAGAGGGACTGCCACCAGGATTGGTTCTCTTTGGCGCTCTCCTGCTCGGGAGGCAGGAAGCGGTCAGGGACAGGGTGGCTCTCTGGGCTGGCCACGTCTACGCTGAGGTACACCGTATGCTCGGGGGCTTGCATGTTCAGACGCTGGCGGGCCTCCTCCTCGATGCGATCCAGGGCCGCCAGGGAGGCGATGTCTGCCTCCAGCTCGTGGATGCGCGCTTCCCAGTCGTTGCGCTGACGCTCTAACTGGCGAATGTTGTAGCCGGTAGTGGTGGCCTGGCTGCTTTGAAGCAAGGGCAAGATACCAGCCAGGCCGACGGCCACCAGGGCGATGGTCAGCACCACCGGCATGCTGAGAGGACGCCCCTTAGCGCGTGGGGCACGACGCTCATCAGCGATAGCCGTGTGCCCTCTTGCCATGATGCTACAGCCTTTCCGCCACCCGCAGGCGGGCGCTGCGGCAGCGGGGGTTGGCCGCTACCTCGGCCGGCGTGGGCCTGATAGCGCCCCGCATCACCAGCTTCAGGCTGGCCTTGTGGCCGCAGACGCAGGCCGGCACGTCGGGCGGGCAGATGCAGTCGCGCGACTCCTGACGGAAGAAGTTCTTGACGATGGCATCCTCCAGGGAGTGGAAGCTGATGGCGACCAGCCGTCCTCCGTAGCCCAGGAGGTCGAGGCTTCCCTCCAGGGCAGCCGACAGGTTTTCCAGCTCTTGATTAACGGCGATGCGCAGAGCCTGGAAGGTGCGGGTAGCAGGATGGATGCGACGGTGGCCGCGCCCCACCGCCTCTTCCACCGTCTTGGCTAGCTCGGTCGTGGTCTCTAGGGGCCTTTCCCGGACGATGCGGCGGGCGATGCGGCGGCTGTGGGGCTCCTGCCCGTAGCGCCAGAGGAGGTTGGCTAGGGCCTCGTCAGCATAGGTGTTGACGATGTCTGCCGCGGTGACCGCCTGCTGGGGGCTGAAGCGCATGTCCAGGGGCGCCTCCACTTGGAAGCTGAAGCCACGGCCTTCTTCGGCCAGTTGCAGGGAGGAGAGGCCCAGGTCGAAGAGGACGCCGTGCACGGGGGCGAAGCCGTGGCTGCGGCAGATGGTCTGCACATCGCGGAAGTTCCCTTCCACCAGCAGGACAGCGTCGCCAAAGCGGGCCAGGCGACTATGGGCCGTCTGAAGGGCCCTGGGGTCGGCGTCGATGCCTAAGAGAAGGCCGCCCGGCGCGGCGGCCTCGAGAATGGCTTCGGCGTGGCCGCCGCCGCCGACGGTGCAGTCCACGTAGCGACCGCCGGGCTGGATTGCCAGAGCCTGCAGCACTTGCTCCACCATGACCGGCGTGTGGCTTACTGTGGGCTGGATCGTTGTGCTCACCGTCCCGCTGCCTGCTACCTGCGTTCCTCTGCCTGGGCCTGGCCCTGGCCCATTTGGCCCATCTCCTGGGCCCAGCGCTGGGGATTCCATATCTCCAGGCAATCCTCACGGCCGCATATGATGACACCGCCGTTGAGGTCGCCCCACTGGCGCAGGAATGGCGGGACGACGACCCGCCCCTGACGGTCGAGCTCGGCGTCAAAGGCAGGGGCGTAGCGGGTGCGCCGGAGATGGCGGCCGTGCCTAGTGGCGACCGGCTCGGCGGTGTAGGCCTCGGAGCTCACTTCGAAGTCGCGGGGGTTGTACACCTCGACGCAGCCGTCCTCGCCCTGCACCAGGATGATGCCTTCACTGAATAGGTGGCGATAGCGGGCGGGAATGGCTACTCGCCCACGCTCGTCCAGGGTGTGCTCATAGGTGCCCCGAAAAGCCATGCCAGGTCTCCTCCTGGCCTGCTGCCAGGGAGGCTTCCCCCAAGGGCGACGCTTGTGGTATTATCGGTGAGCGAAGAGTACAAAGGGGGAAGCCCCATAATCCCCCACTTCGTGGGATATCTTACCACTCGCTGATTTCTTGTCAAGCAGAACCGAGGGGAATTTGTGGGAATTTCGGAGAATTTGGTCGGGAGATGATTATGGCCTTGCGGGTCGGCATCCTCACAGTGAGCGATAAGGGGGCGCGTGGAGAGCGGGTCGATACCAGCGGCGAGGCCATCCGCGAGATGCTGGCCTCTGTGGAGGCGACAGTAGAGCACTATGAGGTGGTGCCCGACGAGAAGGAGGTTATCGCCTCTCGCCTGCGGGAGTGGGCCGATGAGGCAGACCTAGCCTTGATCGTCACCAACGGCGGCACTGGCCTCTCGCCGCGAGATGTCACGCCCGAAGCCACCCTGGCGGTGGTCGAGCGGCTGGTGCCGGGCATGGCCGAGGCTATGCGCCAGGAGGGTCTAAAGCACACGCCGATGGCTATGCTCAGCCGGGCCGTGGTTGGCGTGCGCGGTCGCACCCTGATCGTCAATCTGCCGGGCAGCGAGCGGGGGGCGCGTCAGAACCTGGCCCACCTCCTGTCGGTGCTGCCCCATGCCCTGGAGATGTTACGGGGCGAGGCGGGCGACCACCTGGCCACCGGCGAGGGCGTGGAGCGGTTGCAGGGATAGCTCGCGTCATGCGCATCGATATCCTCACCATCTTTCCGGGGATGTTCCGTGGCCCCTTCGAGGAGAGCATCGTCAAGCGGGCGGTGGAGAAGGGGATCGTCCAGATCTTCCTTCACGACGTCCGTGACTACGCCAGCGATAGGCATCGCACGGTGGACGATTACCCCTACGGCGGCGGCCCGGGCATGGTGATGAAGCCGGAGCCGCTGTTTGCCGCTGTGGAGGACGTTCAGGGCCAGGCGGCGGAGCGGGGGCCGGTAGTTCTCTTGACGCCTCAGGGCAGGCTCTTCGACCAGGAGGTGGCGGTGGAGCTGGCCCGCCACGATAGGCTCATCCTCATTTGCGGGCATTACGAGGGCGTAGACGCTCGCGTGCACGAGCACCTGGCTACCGATGAGATCAGCATCGGCGATTACGTCCTGTCGGGGGGCGAGTTGGCGGCCATGGTGGTGGTGGACGCGGTGGTGCGCCAGCTCCCAGGCGCCCTGGGCTCGCCCCTGTCCACGGCCGACGATTCCTTCGCTCAGGGCCTGCTGGAGCATCCCCAGTACACGCGGCCGGCTGACTTCCGAGGGATGAGCGTGCCGGAGGTGCTCCTATCGGGTAATCACGGCGAGATCGCCCGCTGGCGCCGCCAGCAGAGCCTCCTGCGCACAGCCCAACGCCGGCCCGACCTGCTAGCCCGCGCCGACCTGACGGAGGAGGAGAAGCAGTGGCTATTGACCAATCTACCCAGCCAGTAGTTCACTAGAGGGTAGTCATGACGGATCTGACATCGCTGGTAGAGCTGAAGGAGCGACCCGAGATCCAGGAGTTCCACCCCGGCGACAGCGTGCGGGTGAGCGTTAAGGTGGTGGAGGGGGAGAGGGAGCGCACGCAGGTGTTCGAGGGGGTGGTCATTCGTAGTCGCCGGGGGGGCAGCAGCTCCAGCTTCACCGTGCGGCGGGTCACCCACGGCGTGGGGGTCGAGCGGACATTCCTTCTTTATTCGCCCCGCCTGGACAAGGTGCAGGTAACACGGCGGGGGCGAGTGCGCCGGGCCAAGCTGTACTACCTGCGAGGCCTGACGGGCAAGGCTGCTCGCATCAAGGAGGCGCGCAGGCCGCCTCGGGAGCGGCCGAAGGCGGGCGCGGAAGAGCAGGAGGAGGCCGACGCCGAATAATTTCGCCGACGAAAGGAAAAACGGGGGCTGTGATGACAGCCCCCGTTTTGATCTGCGATCGGGCGATGATATATTGGCTTGGGACGGGATTGCTATGCCCTTCGCCGAAGTAGCGGTCAACTCCACTGCGCCCCATCGTCGCACCTTCACCTACTCTCTGCCCACCGGCCTGGCGGTGGTGGGGGGGCAGGCTGTGTACGTCCCCTTCGGCAACCGCACCCTCCAGGGGGTGGTGCTGGAGGTAACGGACCAGCCCTCCTACCCCGAAACGCGCGATATCATCGCCCCCATGGACTCGCGGCCGCTGCTCTTGCCCCATCACACTATCCTGGCCCGCTGGATCAGCGACTACTACCTGGCCCCCTTGTTCGACTGCGTGGCCCCCATGCTTCCGCCCGGTTTTCGGCGCAAGCCCCTCACCCTCCTGCGACCGCTGGTCTCGGCCGAGGAGGTACCCTCCCTGGAGCTGACGCCTCGCCAGAGGGAGGTGCTGGAGCAGGTGGTTGGCCGTGGCCAGGTGGAGCTGGAAGAGCTGCGCAAGGGACTGAAGCTCCGCGGTCTGTCGGCGGCGGTGAAGGAACTGGTGGGCCGCGAGCTGGTCGAGCGAACGTACGAACTGGCGCGCCCCAAAGTGAAGCCCAAGCTGGTGCCGCACGTACGCCTGCTGGTGAAGCCCAGGGAGGCCCGGAAGCAAGCCAAGGAGCT
>DAOUDQ010000230.1:0-6461 GCA_034431045.1 Dehalococcoidia bacterium
GGAGGGTTTCGGCCCTCCCTTTTTCGCAGAGAACAGGCGATGGTGGCTTGGATGACGGAGGAGGAGGGGCTCCAGGGAGCCCTGGCCAAGGCCAACCCGCGAGCGATGATTGAGGCGGCGAGAGGGGGCGCGTTTTCTCCATGAGCGAGAGCCCGATCCTGGCGCGAGAGGAACTCAGTCGGGCTGCCCTTGGGCGCGACACCGCCGTGGCCATCGGCGTGTTCGATGGCGTACATCGAGGCCATCGCTATCTCATCGACCGGATGGTGGAGCGAGGGCGCCAGGAGGGCCTGGCCACCATGGTGGTCACCTTCCATCCCCATCCCCGCCTGGTGGTTCAGCCTCAGACCGCCCTCACCTACCTTTGTGGCCTGGAGGAGCGCATCGAGCTTCTGCGAGAGCTGGGAGTGGACAGCGTGGCCATCCTCTCCTTCACCTCCGAGTTGGCCCAGCTCTCCGCCCGCGAGTTCGTGTCGCTGCTGGTCGGGGAGCTGCGGATGAAGCTGCTGGTGGTGGGGAGCGATTTCGGCCTGGGGCGTGGCCGCGAAGGGGATGTCCAGGCCCTCGAGGTCATAGGTCGGGAGGTGGGCTTCGCCGTGGAGGAGGTAGCTCTCCTGGCGGCCAGCGGGGAGAAGGTGGGCTCCTCCGCCGTACGCCTGGCCCTGGCCCGAGGCGACATGGAGACGGTGGCCAGCCTGCTGGGCCGTCCCTTCTCCTTGCGAGGGCCCATCGTTCGGGGCGCCGAGCGAGGGAAGTCGCTGGGCTTCCCCACCGCCAACATCGGCCTCGGCCTCGACCGGGCCCTGCCTGCCTTCGGCGTCTACGTCACCCGCGCCTATGTGGGCGAGGGCGCCTACCCCGCCGTGACCAACATCGGCTTGCGCCCCACCTTCGGCGAGGACAAGCCGACCGTCGAGACCTACATCCTGGACTTCGAGGGCGAGCTGCACGGCCAGGAGCTACGCATCGAGCTCTTGCACCGCCTGCGGGGGGAGATGCGCTTTCCTGACGTGAACGCTCTCAAGGAGCAGATCGAAAAGGACATCGCCGCTACCAGGGCCTACCTGTCATGAGCGGTTCCGCCGTCACCATCCCGCAAGAGAAAGAACTGGGCTGGATCCTCCGCCGTGCGGTGGCGGAGGTCATCCCTGAGGACGAGTTCGTGGAGGCCCTGCGCTCCGGCCGCCGCCTTCGTCTGAAGATGGGCTTTGACCCCAGCGCCCCCGACCTCACCCTGGGGCACGCGGTGGGCCTGCGCAAGCTGCGCCAGCTCCAGGAGCTGGGCCACCAGATGGTGGTCATCGTCGGCGACTGGACGGCCCGCATCGGCGACCCCAGCGGCCAGTCGCAGACGCGCCCCATGCTCACCGCCGAGGAGGTCAAGGCCAACGCCGAGACCTACCTGCGCCAGTTCTTCATGGTGGTAGACAGGGAGCCCACCGAGGTCCGCTGGCAGAGCGAGTGGTTCGACAAGTTCGACCTGGAAACAGTGGTGCGCCTGGCCGCTCGCTTCACGGTGGCTCAGATGCTCCAGCGCGACGAGTACTCTCAGCGGTTCGCCGCTCACAAGCCGATCGGCCTCCACGAGTTCCTCTACCCCCTGCGCCAGGCCTACGATTCGGTGGCCACCGAGGCCGACGTGGAGTTCGGCGGCACCGATCAGAAGTTCAACCTCTTGGTGGGTCGCGACCTCCAGGCGATGATGGGCCAGCGGCCTCAGCAGTGCTTCCTGGTGCCGCTTCTGGTGGGCACCGACGGCAAGACGAAGATGAGCAAGAGCCTGGGCAACTACATCGCCCTGGAGGACCCGCCCCAGGAGATGTACGGCAAGGTGATGTCGCTGCCGGATGATGTGATGATCGACTACTACGAGCTGGTGACCGATGTGCCCGACAAGGATGTGGCGGAGATAGGCGAGGCCCTGCGCACGCGCGCGGTGAACCCGATGGAGGTGAAGATGCGCCTGGCGCGGGAGATAGTCGAGCAGTTTCACACCGCCGAAGCGGCCCAGGCAGCGGAGGAGCACTTCACGCGGGTGTTCCGGGAGCGGGAGCTGCCGGAAGAGGTCCCTCTGGAGGTACCATTCCACTTCAAAGGCGCAAGCGAAGCCGAAGCAGGCATCGATCTGCTGGTGATGAAGCATCTCGGGTTGTCACGGAGCGAGGTGAAACGCCTCATCCGGCAGGGTGCCATTAAAGTGGACGGGGTTCCCTTAACCGATCCCCTCGAATACCCGCGCGTGAGGCCCGGCTCCATCGTCAGGGTGGGCAAGCGGCGCTTCCTGCGCATCGTGGACGCCGACAAGCAGGATTAGCCCTGCGCTGGCAGGTCGATGGGGTCAAAGGAGGAATTCATGGCCAAGGCCATCGTTCTCGTCTTCACCAACTGCGCAGACCCCGCGCGGGAGAAAGAGTTCAACCAGTGGTACGACAACACCCACGTGCCAGATATCCTGGAGACGCCGGGCTTCGTGGGCTGCACCCGCTATGAGCTGATGGGCGACCCCGGCCCCGGGCAGGGGAAGTTCCTGGCCATCTACGAGGTCGAGAGCGATGACCTACCGTCCGCCATGGCTGCCCTCCAGCAGAGGGCGGTCGCCCTGGTCGCTCAGAAGCGGATGATCGACTGCGTTCGCGTGGCTTCGTTCACGCCCTGCCGGGAGCTCGGCCGCCACTAGGCGTACGCTGTTCGCCGCCAGGCCTCGGATAGGGACCTCTTGGCACTGGCATCTCGCCAAACGATGGTGGCGCGACGCGGCCTTGGGCTTGCTAGCCCTTTTGCTCCTTCTGGGCCTGCTCGATGATGCGCTGGACGATGTGAGCAGGGACCTCTTCGTAGTGGCTGAACTGCATGGAGTAGCTGCCCCGACCCTGGGTCATCGACCTTAGGTCGGCGGCATAGTGCTGTACCTCGGCCAGGGGCGCCTGGGCCTCGATGGCCGTCCGGGTGCCCTCGGGCGTCATTCCCATCACCTTGGCCCGCTTGCCGTTGAGGTCGCTGATAACGTCCCCCGTATTGGCTTCGGGGACCACCACCTGCATGTTCATCATGGGCTCCAGGAGCACTGGGTGAGCCTCCTGGGCTCCTTTCTTGAGGGCGGCGGCGCCGGCGATCTTGAAGGCGATGTCCGAAGAGTCCACCGGATGGTCCTTGCCGTCGAACAGGGTCGCCTTCATGTCGATGAGGGGATAGCGGGCGAGCACTCCTTCCCGCAGGGCCTCCACTACCCCCTTCTCCACCGAGGGTATGTACTGCTTGGGCACCACTCCCCCGACAATGCGGTTGGTGAACTCGAAGCCGCTGCCGCGGGGCAACGGCTCCAGCTCGATGGCCACCCGGGCGTACTGGCCGTGGCCGCCGGTCTGCTTCTTGTGGGTGTACTCGGCCGAGGAGCTGACAGTGATGGTTTCCTTATATGGCACCTTGGGCGTGCTCAGCTCCAGGCCTACCCCGAACTTGCGGCGTATCTTCTCTACGGCCACCTCCACGTGGGAATCACCCAGGCCCGACATGATCGTCTCGCCGGTGTCGTGGTTGCGGCTGACCCGCAGGGTGGGGTCCTCCTCGGCGATGCGGGAGAGGGCGCTACCCATCTTATCTAGATCGGCTTTGCTCTTGGGGTGGACGGCGCCGCTGAAGGCTGGCTGGGGGAAGGAGATGCCGGGCAGGATGATGGGCTTGTCGCGGGTGGCCAGGGTATCGCCGGTGCTCGTCTCGGCCAGCTTGGCCACGGCGCCCATATCACCGCTCACAACCTGGCTCACCTGCTCCTGGCTCTTACCTCGGATGAGATACAGGGGCCCGATGCGCTCGGCGCTGCCCTTGTTGGCGTTCCAGGCCTGTGAGTCGGCCTTGAGGGTGCCGGAATACACGCGGAAGTAGGTGAGGCGACCGACGTAGGGATCGGCCGTAGTCTTGAACACAAGGGTGGCAAGGGGGCCCTTGGCATCGGCCTGGATGGACTCACCGTCGTGCACCGCCACTGTCATGTCCGCCGGCGAGGGCAGGTAGCTGCAGAGGGCGTCCATAAGCAGGGTCACCGCTACGTTCTTGGTGGCCGAGCCCGTGAGCACCGGAACGAGGGAGCCGCGGATGACCCCCGCCCTCAGGCCCTGTCGCAGCTCCTCCTCGCTGAGCTCTTCGCCCTCCAGGTACTTAGCGATGAGGGCATCGTCGGTCTCGGCGGCCGCTTCCACCAGCTTCTCCCGCAGGCTGGTCGCCTGCTCCAGGAGTTCCTCGGGCACCTCCTGGGTCTCACCCTTCTCGCCCACGTAGGCCTTCATGGTGAAAAGGTCGACCACGCCCCTGAAGTCGGCCTGGGCGCCCAGCGGTAGCTGGAAGGCCACGCCCTTCTGGCCGTACATCCCTTGGAGCTGAGACAGGGTTTGGTGGAAGTCGGCGTTCTCCCGGTCCATGCGGTTGATGAACACCAGACGAGGGAGGTTCTGTTCGTCGGCGTAGGCCCAGGCGTACTCAGTGCCAACCTGCACGCCGGAGGTAGCGCAGATTACGATAAGGGCGGCGTCGGCGGCCCGCACGGCACACTTCACCTCGCCCACGAAGTCGGCGTAGCCGGGGGTGTCCAGGATGTTGAGCTTGTTGCCCTGCCACTCGCAGGGCAGGACCGACAGGTTGACGCTGAAGCTGCGGCGAATCTCATCGGGGTCGAAGTCGGAGGTGGTGGTGCCGTCGTCCACACGGCCCAGACGGTTGATGGCCTTGGCGCTGAACAGCATCGTCTCCGAGAGCGATGTCTTGCCAGTGCTGCCGTGACCGATAAGGGCCACATTGCGAATGTTCTCGGTGGCGTATTCCTTCATTGAGACATTCTCCCTTCTGGCGTCCAGAGGCGATTGTAGCGCAAGGGGTGCTGGGGCGGCAAGGTGGGGGGACGACGTCCTAGCCGCTGGGGACGAGGTCTTTGATGCGCAGCTCCAGGGCATCGTCGCCCCGGCGCTCGCTGGCCAGGGAGTAGACCACGTCTACTCGCCAGCCAGCCTCCACCGCCCGTTCGCCCATGTCGAAGGCGATAGCCGGCCAGGTGACGGGGCCGTCCTTCAGCTTCAGGCGCAGGTGCTGGCCGTTGTTGCCCAGCAGGCGCGTCTCCGCCACGGAGACGCCGCGGCTGAGGAAAGTGGGCTCGGGGTTGCCCTGGCCGTGGGGCTGGAAGCGCTGAAGCCAGCGGATGTCCTCACCGCGCAGGCGGCCGAGAGGCAGCTCGGCGTCGATGACCAGGGCCGGCGAAAGCTCCACCCTCACAAGTTCGCTAGCGGCCTGCTCCAGCAGGCCCTTCTTGAGGGCGGGCAGGTTGGCGTTGGCTACGGTGAAGCCGGCAGCGCGAGGATGGCCGCCGTAGCGCACCAGCAGATGCGCCTGGCGGCTCAGGGCGCCCATGATGTCGAATTCGGGGATGCTGCGGCAGCTTCCCCTGCTCTCGCTTTCGCCCCTCTGGTAGACGATGGCGGGCCGGTAACGCTTGTCCACCAGCTTGCTGGCGACCAGTCCCGCAATACCCTCGGAGATGTCCGGATGGCCAATGAAAATGAGAGGCGCTTGGGCGTCCTCGGCGGTCAGCAGTTCGGCCGTCATAGCGAGGGCCTGCTCGGTCTGGCGCTGCCGCTCCTGGTTGAGAGCGTTGAGCCGACCGGCAACCTGGCTCGCCTCGCCCTCGTCCTGCGTCAGGAGGAGGCGGAGGCTTAGGTCGGCGTGGGCCAGGCGACCGGCGGCGTTGAGGCGGGGGCCGAGGCCGTAGGCGATGGCCTCGCTGTCCACACCCTGGGGCCGCAGTCCTGCCGCCGCGATGAGGGCACTCAGGCCGGGCCGCTCCGCCCTGGCGATGGCTGCCAGGCCCTCCTTCACCAGATAGCGGTTCTCCCCCACCAGGGGAGCCAGGTCGGCCACTGTGCCGATGGCCACCAGGTCGAGGAAGCGCTGGGGCTGCCAAGCGCGACCCAGGGTCTGGTAGAGAGCGGCCATTGCCTTGTAGGTCACCCCCACCGACGCCAGCTCCCCAAGAGGGCTTTCTTGGCCTGCCTCTGGCAGAAGCTTGGGGTTGACCAGGGCCACGGCCGGCGGCAGCTTCGGAGGGATGGCGTGGTGGTCGAGGATGATGACATCCATGCCCAGGCGGCGGGCGTGCTCCACCTCTTCGATTGAGCTCGTGCCGCAGTCGGCGGCTAGGAGCAGGCTGGCCGCCCGCTGGCGAAGGGTGGTGATGGCGTCCACGTTCAGCCCGTAGCCTTCGCTGAAGCGATTGGGGATGTAGGTAATGACCCTCGCTTCCAGCTGCCCCAGCGCTTCGGTGAGGAGAGCGGCCGCTGTCACTCCGTCCACGTCGAAGTCGCCGAAGACGGCGATGCCCTCGCCGCCTGTGATGGCCGCCGAGAGGCGTTCCACCGCTCGCTCCGCGCCCGGCAGGAGACGGGGGTCGTGTTCCGGCTGGGGCTCCAGGAAAAGGAAGC
>DAOUDQ010000231.1:0-15860 GCA_034431045.1 Dehalococcoidia bacterium
GTACTGGTCGAGGCCCAGGATGGAGGCCAGCACCTCCTTGCGCTGGGCAGCCGTCTTGCGCACGAACTCGTCGGCTCGCCCTTGCATGAGGAAGGCGCTGTTAATGAAGGTCTCGTAGTCTATGTGGAGGGTCTCTTGGATGCGCCGCTCCGTCTCTCGCAGGGTGTTGCCGCTGATGCCCCGCCAGCCGTCGGCGCTCTCCACGAAGAAGTCGAGCATCGATTCGCCGCGGCTACGGGCGCCGGCCTTCTTCCGCTTGCGGATCACCCGATAGCGGGCGCTGTCCACCAGGAACTCGAAGTCAACCTCTGCCTCCGTCTGCCCCAGGTTGACCAGCTCGTCCTCCGTGCGGGCGCGGGCCTTGCCCCAGAGGGCCCAGGTGATGGCGTCCAGGATGGCCGACTTTCCGTGGCCATTGTCGCCCGAAAGGCAGGCCACGTGGATGCCGCTGAAATCCAGAGGGGGCACGTTGTCACGATAGCAGAGGAAGTTGCGCATGCTAAGCCTGGCCGGGATCATGGCTGCGCTCCTCTAGGGGATAGGAATGGGCTCGCCGACGCGCGGAATGTGGACGACGATGCCCGTACCCGCTAGCTCCTGCTCGAAGGTCTCGGGGTACTTTGTGTGCACAGGGATGAGCATCTTGGGCCCTATCTGCCTGATCATTTCGATAAGCTCCGGCCCGCTGGCGTGGCCAGAGGCGTGAACGTATCTGGGCTCAAAGTCCGGAGGGTTGACTCCGAACTTCCGTAGCCAGTTTGTGAGACGCTTCTTGTCCAGTTCCATCTCCATGTCGAAGGGCTCGCTCACGGCGCTGATGTATACGCTGCTGGGGGGAGGGCGTAGGTCGATCAGTTCGTTGAGCTCGTAGTAGTCCAGGTGGAGCAGGTGCCTGCCGGGGTCGGCGCATATCTGGTAGGCGCGCACTCCCGAATCGTAGTGTTCTGTTCTAAGGGTCGAGGGGTCTGTCCTGTCCCATTCCGCGGCGTACCCCATGTCATGCTTGGTATTAACGTAGTCGCCCTTGCTGTAGAGCATGCTCTCCTTCCGCTTCAGGTACACCCGCACGTCCGCCTCTTCCGATACCGGTCGAGCGGGAGGGTCCGGCAGTGCGTTCAGCTTGTGCAGCAGGTAGGCCAGCTTCGAAGAGACCACTAATGTGCGGCCAGTCTCGCGGGCCACCTCGAGCAGCGTCTGATAGCGGGTGGTGTCCTTCCAGGCGAAGCCCACCATGGCCAGCTCTCCGCCTGCCTGGGACACGAGCCTTGTGCACTCCTCCCGAACGGTGTCTTCACTGTCCGGCTCTTCCTTGTCTATACGAGTGCCCTCTGCCAACAGCACGTCGGGCTGGCTGTTGGCGAGAGCATCTCTGAACGCCTTCGTCAGGTGCCCGGCCCTCCCGTGAAAGCGGAGGTCACCGGTATAGACAATCATGTGCCCGTCATCTGTCGTCAGAACAATGGCCGCCGCTCCTGGCACCGAATGGTCGACCGGGTACAGCTCAGCGTGCATCGCGCCTGCCTTGAATCGCTCCCGCAGGCCGACCACGTTGATCGCTCTCGCAGCGCTCTCGGTTACAACCTTGTGCGCACCGGGGAAGAATGCTCGGCCACCGAGCGTGGACAGCGAACGCTTGCTGACCTTGACAACGTCTGCTCCAAAGCCGCCCCTGCCCGTTTCCTCGGCAGCTTCCATGATCGCCTTCGTCGTTGCTGAACAGAGGACTGGGATGCCTTCGTCGAGCATGGACACATGCTGAAAATGGTCCATGTGGGCGTGGGACAGGATGATGGCGTCCACGAAGGGCCTGCCGTCTCTCTTGCGCACCTCATCATAGCTCTTTACGTCGGCTACCCACAGGGACTCGTCAGGCACGCCGGCCTCAGCGAGGGCGCCTTCTAGGTGATCGAGTTCGATGAGGTCTTGCCGGTATATCCCGTCTAGTCTTGGGAGAATACCCAGGGCGAGCAAGTCTCTGAGGCCGTTGTTGGTCCGCGGCTGGAGAAACTCTTCGTAGAACGTGCCCATCCCGGAGAAGCTGAGGCCGAAGTCCAGGAAGACGCGCCGCCCGTTGCTTTCGACGAGGACCTTGTTCCCCCCGATCTCGCCTACGCCGCCGTAGAGGGTGATGGAAGCCATCGCCCTACTCCTTTGCAGCCGCTGCCGCCACTTCCTCCCCCTCCCCCGCCACCAGCGAGCGAGCGTAGCGCAGCAGCACCTCGCGCCGGTCTGGCGGCAGCCTGCGCTCATCAAGGTACAGGCGAAGCGCCTCCATCGGCGTGAGCGCTTCCGGCCGCACGTGGGGCGGCAGGCGACCGCTCCTGGCCTCCTCCACCAGCTCGGCCTTCACGTAGGCCAGGAAGTGCGCCCCGGCCAGCGCCTGGCGTACCTCCGCCTGCCGCAGGAGTGCCTGTTGCTGGTGCGACAGCCTGATAACCACCCGCACGATGGCATCGCCCACCGATGCCCGCTCGATGGCGGCCAGCACCTCCGGCGTGGGGTCCTCCTGCCGAGGCCGCACGTCTAGCGTTACGAACGGACGGGCCCAGACGGCATGGAACTCCGGCTCGCCCACCACTCGCTGCCCTCGCGGCCGGCTGGCGTCGATGGTCACCGTGTAGAAGCCCTTCTCATCCTTCTCCTCGCCGAAGTCCACCCGCTGGAGGCTCCCCGGATAGACGATGGCCGGGGCGTGGCTGAGGGTTTGAGCCACGTGGTGATGGCCCAGGGCCAAGTAGTCGAAGGCGTCAGGGCGAAGCGTACTCTTCAAAAGCTCAGGGTAACGACCAATGGTCATTCGTCTTTCCGACCCGCTCGTCGCAAAGGGAGCTCTCATGGCGACGTGGGCTGCTAGTAGAGCGGGGAGCCCGGGGTCTAGCCGCTCGGCCTCCTTTAGCAGGTAGTCTGCGATCAGGGCCTCCATTGCTTGTATCACCTGATCGCCACTCATGTTCTTGTACTCCTCGCGGGTCAGCAGGCGACTGGGCGTCAGCCAGGGCAGGGCCACGATCTGGATGGGGCCGCTGCGGGTGGGGATGACCAGCGTCTTTGGGCTGGCCGCCACGTAGACCTTCTCGATGGCCAGGGTGTCGAATATCTCCAGGGTGGTGGCGCGGGAGACGGCGCCAGGCAGGTCGTGGTTGCCCACCAGCAGAAAGACGGGGATGTCCGCATCCACCAGGCGCCTGATGCGCTTGGCGAACTCCCGCTGATGTGTCTGCGAGGGCTCGCGGCTCTTGTAGGCGTCGCCGCAGAAGAGCACGACGTCGACCTGCCCCTCGATGGCGAAATCGACCAGCTCATCGAAGGCGCGCAGGAAGTCCAGCAGGCGAGTGGAGAGGCCGCTGTCGGGGTCGGGCCGACCGTAGGTCTCGACGCCTAGGTGCAGGTCAGCGAAGTGCAGGATGCGCATCATAACTAGTCGTATGTGTGACGATCGTCAGTCAAAGCCTGTTCAATAGCCTTCCGCCGCCCTATCCACTCCATGTATTCTCGGAAATAGTGCGGGGCCAAACGACTTAGCTCCGACCTTAGAGCGACAATGCGATCCCGGTCGGTGGGCCAGCTCAGTCTCCCTAATTCGCCGACGATCCTCCGAGACTGAGGATGGCGCGGAGGCGGGGGTTTCAGGGCCCTTGCGACCACGCTTGTCGGCGCTCTCACTGACTGGAAGCGGAGCTTCTTTATCGCACCACCTATGGCGCGTCGAACCCTCGGGTTCTCTTCCTCCTCCAGAGCAGTGATCAACGGGGCCGCTTGTTTAGTAAAACCCATCTCGCCCAGGGCCCAGGCACTCCAGATCCGCACATCCGGATGCCAGTTCCTTATCCCCTGAACCAAGGCTGGCAAACCATTCTGGGCGCGCAGCTTCCCCAAGGCCCATGCCGCTCGCGCCCTTACCCTGCTATTAGGATCCGACTGGAAAATTCCGAGCACTTCGTCGACAAGAGCTGATAGCCCCAAAGTCACAATGGCGGTCAAAGCGTCGTACCGCCGTTCCGGTTGCTTCGCCGTAAGCTGTGCGACTAAGCGTCGATTTCGACCACCCATGTGGCCGTTCGTCACTCCAGCCGCTCCCGTAGCGCCTCCACCAGCCCCCCTATCGGCACCCGCACCTGCTCCATGCTGTCCCGCTCCCGGATGGTCACCGCCTCGTCCTCCAGGGTGTCGAAGTCGATGGTCACGCACAGCGGCGTGCCCACCTCGTCCTGCCGCCGATACCGCCGGCCGATGCTCTGGGCGTCGTCGTACTGGCTCATCCAGTGCTTGCGCACGAGAGCCCACACCTCCCTGGCCGGCGGCACAAGCTTCTCGTGGCGGCTCAGGGGCAGCACCGCCACCTTGATCGGCGCCAGGTCCTTGTGCAGCCGCATGATCACCCGCGTCTCGCCCCGCACTTCCTCCTCGTCGTAGGCGTCCATCAGGAAGGCCATGAACAGACGGTCCACCCCCGCCGAGGGCTCGATGACGAAGGGCACGATGTGCTCGCCGCTCTCCTCGTCGAAGTATTCCAGGTCACGCCCGCTGAACTCCGCGTGGCGGCGCAGGTCGAAGTCGGTGCGATTGGCGTTGCCCTCCAGTTCCGACCAGCCCATCGGGAAGCGATACTCCACCTCGTAGGTGTCCTTGGCGTAGTGGGCCAGCTCCTCGCGGTCTAGCTGGCGCAGCCGCACGTTCTCCTGCCGCATGCCCAGGCGAAGGTACCAGTTGTAGCGCTCCTCGACCCAGTGCTGATGCCACTGCTCGTCGGTGCCCGGCTTGACGAAGTACTCGATCTCCATCTGCTCGAACTCGCGGTCGCGAAAGATGAAGTTGCCGGGGGTGATCTCGTTGCGGAAGGCCTTGCCGATCTGGGCGATGCCCAGCGGCAGCTTCTTGCGGCTGGTAGTGAGGATATTGGCGAAGTTGACGAAGATGCCCTGGGCCGTCTCCGGCCGCAGATAGGCAGTGCCTCGGTCCAGTTCCTCCTGGAGCTTCCTGATGCGAGCCTGCCTCTCGTATGACCCCGTGCCGACCGGCTCCGACAGCATGTCCTGCCCAACCTGGGCCAATTCGGCCTGAACGTCGACCGGCCCCACATAGGTGCGGAACATCAGGTTGAACATACGGGGCTCGGTGAGCTCGCCGCCGCACTCAGGACAACGGGTAACCTTGGGGGCGACCTCGTGGCCGTGGGCGCTGGCCGGCACCGCCCCCACCAGCTCGTCGGCCCGAAAGCGCCTCCTGCACCCCTTGCAGTCGACCATGGGGTCCGCGAAGGTGTCCAGGTGGCCGCTGGCCCGCCAGACCGTAGGGTTCATGACGATGGCGGCGTCCTGGCCCACCACATCGTCGCGCTCCTGGACGACAGCCCTCCACCAGGCCTGCTTGATGTTGTTCTTGAGCTCCACGCCCAGCGGCCCGTAGTCCCAGAAGCCGCCGATGCCCCCGTATATCTCGCTGCTCTGGAAAACCAAGCCGCGGCGCTTGCACAAGGATACGAGTTTCTCTACGGTGGCTTTGGTGGACATAAGCTTTCGAACCGACTGAAGGCGAACAAAAAATCTGCGTTGAAGTTACCAGTTTCGGGGGGCAAAGTAAAGCCTGTCTACCATCAGGCAGGGCCAACGTGGTAGGATTGACAGAAGCAAGGCTCCCTGCCAGTACCAGACGCCGATCGTCCTTGACTGGCGTCGTCGCTTTCGTTCAGTCGAGCGTTTCAGGGCAACGGGGGTAAGAATCATGCGGTTCCTTCTAGGGTTTATTCTAGGGCTGGCCGTAGGTGCCGCCGTGGCGTTGCTCGTGGCGCCCCAGCCGGGCAACGTCATGCGGCAGCTCATTGCCTATCAGGCTCGGGAGCGCTGGCGGGCCAGGCAGGAGCGACGGGCTGAAAGGCTCTGACGGCCGTAGAGGTGAGCCCTTGTCTTCCTCTGTCCAGAAGCTGCTGATCATCATCGCCGCTGCCGAGGACGGCGACCGCCTGCTGGAGAAGATCACGGAGGCTGGCCATCCGGCCACCAAGATCAGCAGCACGGGCGGCTTCCTACGCCGCGGCAACGTCACTCTCCTCTCGGGCCTAGAAGCTGATGCCGTGGACGAGGTGCTGGCCATGGTCAGGGCTGAATGCCAGCCCCGCGAGGAGTATATCCCCGTCCAGGCCCTGCCCTTTCCGGGCAGCCTGCCGCCCGGGCAGCCCCTTCAGGTGAGAGCGGGCGGCGCCATCGTCTTCGTTCTGGACGTCGAGCGTTTCGAAAAGGTCTAGCACAGCTTCGTGCTGAGAACGGGGCTGAGCGATGTCGATGATACTGGAGGGCTTTCCCACCGGCTTCTTCCAGGGCAATTGTTTCATCGCCGGCTGCGAGGCGACCAAGGAGGCGATGATCGTCGACCCCGGCGATGATGCCGCCGAGATCCTGGCTGCCCTGGAGCGGAAAGGGCTGACGGCCAAGCTGATCGTTCTCACCCACGAGCATGTCGACCACATTGGCGCCGTGGAGGCGGTACGCCAGTCCACCAAGGCCCCGGTGGCCATGCACCCCGTCGCCTATGAATACACCGCCTACCAGAGCGAGATGGCCATGATGTGGCTGGGTCGCCCCTTGCCACGGATGAACGAGCCGGAGATATGGCTGGAGGAAGGGCAGGAGATAGGCGTGGGGAAGCTAAGGTTCCGGGTGCTCTTCTGCCCGGGTCACAGTCCCGGACACATCTGCCTCCACGGCGAGGGCGTGCTGTTTAGCGGCGACGTTCTCTTTCAGCTAAGCATCGGCCGCTTCGACCTGCCCGGCGGCGACGGCCGGGAGCTCTTCAGGAGCATCCGGGATAAGGTTTTCGTCCTCCCAGACGAGACGCTGGTGCTGCCTGGCCACGGCCCAACCACCACCATCGGCCAGGAAAAAGAGCACAATCCCTTTCTCAAGCACCCGCGGGTGTACATGGGGATCGACCCGGACTAGGCCCCTAGGAGATAAACAGCGGCGCGAGCACCAGGGTCACGGTGCTCAGAAGCTTCACCAGCACGTGCAGCGAGGGCCCTGCCGTGTCCTTGAAGGGGTCGCCCACCGTATCGCCGACCACCGCCGCCTTGTGGGCGTCCGACCCTTTGCCCAGCACGATGTCATCGTCGCCAGGGTTACTTGAGGGAACCTTCAAAAGGCCCGCCTCAATGTACTTCTTGGCGTTGTCCCAGGCGCCGCCCACGTTGTTCATGAAAGTGGCCAGGATCACGCCGCCGATTGTCCCCACCATTAGCAGGGCAGCCACTGCCTCCGGACCCGTATCGCCCAGCAGGTCTGCCTCGTAGATCAGGCGGAAGATGACCCCCACCGCTACCGGCATACCCACCGCCAGCAGGCCGGGCGCTACCATCCCCCGTAGGGCGGCACCAGTGGTAATGTCCACGGCACGGCCGTAGTCGGGGCGAGATGTCCCCTGCATGATTCCAGGGTCCTCGCGGAACTGCCGCCGCACCTCTTCAATGATCTTGCCTGCCGCCTGGCCCACTGCCCGGATGGCCAGCGAGCTGAACAGGAAGACGAGCATCACCCCCAGCAGGGCGGCCACGAACTCGCCCACATCGTTCATCTGGACCATTACAGCTTCGCCCGTTTTCTCCTTCACCTTGTCCAGAAAGGCGCTGAACAGAAGGAAGGCGGCCAGTCCCGCCGAGGCCATGGCGTAGCCCTTGGTGAGGGCCTTGGTGGTGTTGCCCACGGCGTCCATCGAGTCGGTGATGCGGCGGGCGTCGCCCGGCGCTCCTGCCATCTCGATGATGCCGTGGGCATTGTCAGTGATGGGGCCAAAGGTGTCCATGGACAGGATGTAGGCGGCGGACATCAGCATGCCCATGGTGGCCACTGCCGTGCCGAACACGCCGCCGTTGGGCAGGTCGGACTTCTCCCCCAGGATGAAGGAGATGACCAGGGCCGCCCCGATGGCCGCGGCAGTGGCGAAGGTGGTCTCGAAGCCCACCGCCGTCCCCGTGATGATATTGGTGGCCGGCCCTGTGCGCGACGCGTCGACTATCTCCCTGACCGGGCGCCAGGCGCTGGAGGTGTAGTACTGGGTGATGTATACGAAGACGATGCTGGTGGCGATGCCGACAAGCCCAGCCGCGAAGAACCAGTGCCAGTGGCTGCCCATCATCAGCTTGGTGGCCATGAACATGAACAGGATCGAGAGAGCGGTGATGATGTAATAGCCGTAATTGAGGGGCGTCATAGGGTCTTGCTTCTCTCGCGAGAAGAAGGGGACGCTGAGCACTCCTATGCCGGTGGCCACGAGGCCAAGGGCACGGATTACCAGGGGAAAGAGGATCCACTCTGGGGCGCCGGTGAGGCGGTAGATAGCCACCCCCAGGATCATGGCGCCGATGTTCTCGGCGGCCGTGGACTCGAACAAGTCGGCGCCACGGCCGGCGCAGTCGCCCACGTTGTCGCCCACTAGGTCGGCCACCACCGCCGCGTTGCGGGGGTCATCCTCGGGGATGCCCACCTCCACCTTGCCCACCAGGTCGGCGCCCACGTCGGCCGCCTTGGTGTAGATGCCGCCGCCGAGCTGGGCGAACAGGGCCACGAAGCTGGCCCCGAAACCAAAGCCCACGATAAGGAAGGGAGCATCGTCCATGGGGTTGCCCAGCAGGCGACTGTAGACGGCGAAGATGCCGGCCACCCCCAGGAGGCTTAGGGTGACGATCATGAAGCCTGAGACGGCGCCGCCTCGCAGGGAGACGGTGACCGCCTCGCGCAGGCTGCGGGTGGCGGCCGAGGCGCAGCGCACGTTGGAGCGCACAGCTACGTACATGCCGATGAACCCCGAAAGGGCAGAGGCGAAGGCACCCACCATAAAGGCGATGCCGGTATAGACGCCGATCTTCAGGCTTTCATCGAAGTAGCCAACAATGGCGCCGATGACCACCGCCGTGACCACCGCCAGCACGGCGATGGTGCGATACTGGCGGTACATGAAAGCGTTGGCTCCCTCGAAGATCATGCTGGCGATGTCTTGCATCTCGGAGGAGCCGCTGTCCCGCCGCAGGACATTCAAGGCCAGCCAGAGGGCGAAGATTACTGTCGCCGCGCCTATGATGGGTACAAGCCACAGTAGTTCCATTTGTCACATTCTCCCTTCGCTGGGAAGTCTAGCAGAAGGGATCCCTATCATCAAGCAAGGGGACAGGCCGCCCCTGGACGAGGGCTCAGGAGGCCTTGGTCCGGTCGGGCCTGCACCTCCCCTATGGCTTCTTGAGCCTGCGCCTGCGCTCCTTGCGGCCAACCGGCTTTCTCCTTCTCATCTTCAGTCTCGACCGACCCAGCGGACCAGAAAATCCTCCTCCATTATGGATTCCTCGTGAATTATATGGTATGGTATTGAGTCGTTTGCTTCGGTTGGGCCTGGCACAGAGGCCTTGAGCACCACTTTCCAGGAATGAAGTCGCGGAAGCGGCTTCGCCCGGGGTGGTGTTTGTGCTGAGAGGCGCGGGCCGGTTCAAAGGGAGGAGGTGAGAATCCGTTGAAGGGCTTGGGAAGGCACCTCATCTTGGAGCTGTGGGGTGGTAAGAACTTCAACTCCGTCGCAGCCGTGGACGGAGCTCTGCGCGATGCGGCGGCAGCGTGCGCCGCAACGTTAAAAAACGTCCAAGTCTATCACTATAATCCGGAGGGTGTCACTGGCGTAGCCGTGTTAGCGGAGTCTCACATCACCATCCACACCTGGCCCGAGTATAACTATGCAGCGGTCGATGTCTTTATCTGCGGCGACGACGCTGACCCGCGAGTAGCCATCCCCGTCTTGCGGGGCTACTTTGAGGCGGAGCGGATTCAGGTCATGGAGGTGGTGCGGGGCATTGCCTCTTGTATTGAGTAGTAGCGAACAGTGGTTTGGCGAGCGAGAGCGCGTCGGCCTGGAGCAGCGCATCCAGGTGCGGGGCGTGTTATACGAGGGCCGCTCAGACTATCAGAGCATCCGTGTGTTGGACACTGTCCCCTTCGGTAGGGCCCTCATCCTCGATGGCGCCCTCCAGACCACAGAGACGGACGAGTTTATCTATCACGAGATGATGGTGCACCCTGTCCTCATCTCCCTTGCCCAACCAGAGCGGGTGCTCATCATTGGCGGCGGCGACGGCGGCTGCCTGCGCCGCGCCCTGGAGCACCCCCTGAGAGAGGTGGTCCAGGTGGAGCTGGACCGAGCGGTAGTCGAGGCCTGCCGCCGCTATCTCCCCCAGGTGTCGAGAGGGGCGTTCGATGATCCTCGCCTTCACCTGCTGTTCGCCGACGGTTATGAATTCGTGGAGAAAGGCCAGGAGCCCTTCGACGCTGTCATCGTCGATCTGACCGATCCCTTCCCCTCCGGCCCGAGCCTGCGCCTGTTCACCGCCGAGTTCTACCAGGCCGTCCGCCGCATATTGAAGGAGGACGGGCTGATGGCAACCCAGAGCAGTTCTCCCCTCCTCCTCACGGAGGAGCTGTTGAAGATCTACGCTGACCTGAAGGCCGTCTTCCCTCTAGTGCGCGTCTGCCTAGCTCCTGTGCCCTCCTATCCCGGCGTGCTGTGGAGCTTCACCCTGGCCTCTGGGGGCAACGACCCCCTGGCTCTGGATGAGGGCGCCGTCCGCCAGAGGCTGGATGCCAGGGGTATCTCCCCCCGCTACTACAGTCCCCAGATGCATCTCGCCAGCTTTGCCCTGCCCCCGTTTCTGGCCGGCCTGCTGGCAGAGCTCGAGCGCTTCCAGGACCTCAAGGCTGCTCAGCCCGTCGCTCAGTGACACCTGCCGGCCACCGCTGGGCCAACGATCACTGGCTGTTCGTCCAGAAGACCTGGGCTAGCCTTTTCTGGAAACGTAAACCCCGGCCGTGCGGGGGTACTTGGAGAAATCGGGCTCCCGCCTCTCGGCGAAGGCGTTCTTGCCCTCGTCGGCCTCGCCGCTACGGAAGAAGTCGGGGGCAAAGTCGGCTACCCACTCGCGGCGGGAGGCGTGTCGCAAAGGCTCATAGAGGGTGCGGAAGGAGGCCTTGAGGATCTTCAGGCAGCTTGGACTCTTGGCCATCAGTTCCTGGCACCACTTGTCCACTTCCTCGTCCAGCTTGTCCAGAGGGACCACCACGTTCACCAGGCCCATCTGGAGGGCCTCCTGAGCGGTGTAGCGACGGCAGAGCATCCAGATCTCCTTGGCCTTCTTGGCTCCTACCACCCAGGTTAGGTAGGCGACATAGTGGCCGGCGGCGGGACTGCCGACCCGCGGGCCCACTTGCTGGAAGGTGGCGTTCTCGGAGGCGACGGTGAAGTCGCAGAAGTAGGCCAGGTGGTTGCCACCGCCGATAGTGTATCCGTTCACTCGGGCGATGATCGGCTTGAGGCAGTCCTCGATCCCCGCGTGGGGGTCTGGCATCTTTGCTGCCCATGCCGGGTCCCGTTGCACCTCTGCTAGCCACTTGACATCGCCGCCGGCGCAGAAGGCACGGTCGCCTGCTCCGGTGATAACGAGGACGCCAACGCTATCGTCAGCGTTGGCATCCTCCACCGCTTGCTTTATCTCCAGGAGCGTATCGCCGGTGAAGGAGTTCATCGCCTGGGGTCGGTTGATGGTGATCCAGGCGGCGCCCTGAACGCGATGGTGCTTCTCATAGAGGATGTCCTGAAACTCTAGGGGGGCCATGGCATGCTACCTCCTTCAGACAGTGCCAGGGAAATGCGCGGCGATTATAGCCGATGCGCATAGCTGTCACAAGGGATAAGGGACGGCGAGGCTAGATCTTGCATAAGGGGCAAGCCCATTGTGGAGCTACAGAGAATCGCTGGTGCCCCCGAGGGGATTCGAACCCCTGATTTCGGCCTTGAAAGGGCCGCGTCCTAGGCCTCTAGACGACGGGGGCACCGGCCCTATTGTAGGGCATGGAGCGTCGGCCAGCAATCAGGCGGTCTGACGCTCGCCGAGCTATACTAGGCCCTGCGATGACTCTTCCCATCATCGTCGGCTGCTGCGGCTGGCCGGAGGCGCGGGCCAAGTACTTTCAGCACTTCTCCCTGGTGGAGTTGCAAGACACCTTCTACCACCCTCCTTCGCTGGCCACCATCGAGAAGAGGCGACAGGAGGCTCCGCCGGACTTTATCTTCACCCTCAAGGCCTGGCAACTGGTGACCCATCCCCCTCAGAGCCCCACCTATCGCCGCCTGAAGACGCCCATCGCCGTCGACAGGCACGATGGGTACGGCTTCTTCCGCCCCACGGCCGAGGTGCGGCAGGCCTGGGAGAAGACGGCGGCCATCGCCAGGGCCCTGCGGGCGCCGCTTGTTGTCTTCCAGTGCCCGCCCAGCTTCGGCCCCACGCCCGAGAACAAGGCCAACCTGGAGGCCTTCTTCGGCGGCATCGAGCGTGGCGACTTGCTGCTGGCCTGGGAGCCGCGGGGCAGGTGGACGGCGGAGGAGGTACAGGAGCTCTGCCACCGCTTGGACCTCATCCACTGCGTTGACCCCTTTGCCGGCGAGGCGACCTACGGCACGACCGCCTACTTCCGCCTCCATGGCCGTGGCGGCTATCGCTATCGCTACAGTGACGACGAGCTGGAAGCGCTGCGGCAAATGTGCCTGCGGCAGGTCGAAGGGGGTCGCCGTCCCGTGTACTGCCTGTTCAACAACGTGTTCATGCTGGAGGATGCCCTACGCTTCCGGAGGCTGTTGGCGCAGGCACCAGAGAGCTAGGGAACGGGGGATGGACTGGGGCGCCTAAGGGGCCAGTAGCGAGCGGGTGTCGAGAACATCGACGTAGATGGCGTCGAGGGAGTCGTCCTCTCTGGGTAAGCCCCAGACTACCGCCCTGGCTCCGGGGATGAGTTCTCCACTGATCCTGGTAGCGGCGGTGGTGTGGAAAGGCGCCGGTCCTATTTGCCAGTGCTCTTCGGCCAGCTGGCCCACCACGCCCTCCAGCTTGATAAGGCCCATCTCCTCGGGAGGGCGGATGGATTCCGCCGTGGCCACGATGATAGCCTGATCCTTTTGGCTGCCGCTCACCTTCACCAGTGTGCCTGGCGGCGGGTTGATCAGGGCTGGGCCCTCGGGGGCGAAGTCGACGTCGATGCCGCCGATGCGCCAGCCTCCGTCAACCTGCTCCTGGAAAACCCCTTCCACCGTCACCGTCTCAGGGGAGCCTTCGGGGGCGAGCAGGACGATCCGCTTGGCCACCAGCTCGCTTCCTCGGCGCACGCCCTCCACTCGGGCGCGCACGCCGGGCTCCATCAGGAAGGTCCCAGCATCGATGACGGTAGAAGCCTCAAGCTGGAAGGTGCGGCCGCCGAGCTGGATCTTGTTTCCGTCAACCTTATCGATGATGCCGCTGATAGTGAGCGTCTTGGCCAAGTCCTCACTGCCGGGAAGAGAAATGCCGATCGCTTGGGGGCCACCCGGCCCGCTGATGATGGTAACCTGAGCGACCCGTCCGACGACCTCACCTGTATCGCCCTCCACGATCGTTGCTTGGTCCACTAGTATCTTGATGCCGCTGATGATCCAGGCGTCATCCTGGCGCTGCTCGACCAGGCCGGTGAAGCTGCTAATGCCTTCCGCTAGCGCGTCCGCGTCCAGCCGAGGCGCTCGTTCGGATAGGCCCTGCAGTTCGATGCGCACCTCGTGGACTACCACCAGAACCTTGCCGTACTCGTCTCTGTCGCCCACCGGCACGTTCTCGCCGATGGCGATGAGTATCTCCTCCTGGCCAGCGGAGAGCTCGTTGGCCCGCGCCACCAGTTCCGGCGGGGCGTCCCTCTTATTGATAATGTTCGTTGCTCGCGTCATCCGCCCTCGCATGGCGGAAAGGACGTTACCCTCGACCGGCTTGCCCTGCTGCACCAGCTTGCGAATCTCGGTCATGCGCGTTTCCGACTGATCGAGAAGGATGCCCGCCTGATCGTCCTCGTCGAAGACGAACCAGAGGCGGGCCTCCTCGGTCGCCAGCTTGAGGGGATAGAGGGGGCTATCGGGCAGACTGCGCGAAGCAGCATAGACAGTGGCGCCGCCAGCCAGGAAGAGCACGAGTACCAACGAAGCAGCAGCAGCCAGCGGGCGCCAGAGGCCGAAGGCCGGCCGTCGCTGGCGAGCCCGCCGCAGGGCGATGGCCTCGCCCAGGAAGCGCTGCCAGCCTGCCTGCTGGACGTGCGAGCGGGGGCGAGCGATGGGCATCGCCTTCAGGTTCTGGGCCGTCAGAAGGAGGGGGCGTAGCCGGTCGGCCTCCTCTGGATAGCGGGCCAGGATCGCTTCTAGCGACTGGCCTGTCTCCAGCTCTCTCAGGCACTCATCCAGGATGGACTGAAAGTCTCGCCCCATCCTATTTAACCTCCTCCGATGAAAGTATCTTCCTCAGCGAGAGCAGAGCGCGATGCTGGAGCGACTTCACTGCTCCCTGGCTTCGGCCCAAAACGCGGGCCACGCCGGCGTTGTCCATGCCCTCCACAAATTTCAGGACGATCACCTGGCGCTGCTCCTCGGTGAGCCTGGTCAGGGCCAGGCGAAGCTCGTCCTGGGCGATGGCTCGCTCGGCGGCGGCCTGAGGACCGTCATGGGCATTGGGTATGCCCTCGTACAGGGCGACCTGGGGCCGCCGCTGGCGACGACGGTGGAGGTCGATGAGACAGTTGCGGGCGATACGAAACACCCAGGCGGCCAGCGGCACCCCCCGGAAGCGGTAGCCCTTGAGGGACTCCAGCACTCGCAGGAGCACCTCCGAGGCCAGGTCCTCAGCCTGCTGAACGTCACCCAGCTGCAGATAGGCGTAGTTGTACAGCTTGGGGTAGAAGAGCTGATACAGCCAACCCAGGGCCTCCTGATCGAACTCCTGGGCCCTGCGGATCAACTCCTCCTCCCGCCGGACCTGGGCGCTCTGGCCGGTGCGCTCTTGGGCCGTCGTCCTTATGCTCCCCTCCCAGGCCAACAGCGACAACGCTTGCACACTCATACCCGCGCTGATCACTATTCATAACGCACGGGTCGAGGGCGGGATACGCCGCCAGGGCTAGCTTCCCTCCGCGGCTAGGCCCAGCAAGCGCCGTTGGCCCTCTCTGTGCTTCGCCGTGACCCGAATTTCTCGATGGTAAAGTTGTCTACACTCCAAGTATAAGACGCGCGAGAGGGGACGACAAAAACACGGCAGGCCCAGCGGCTGGCCGAAATAACAAGCCCGGCCAGCCCACACCGGCCGGGCCCTCTTCCGTTGGTAGCGCATGGGGGATTCGAACCCCCGATCTCCACCTTGAGAGGGTGGTGTCCTAGGCCGCTAGACGAATGCGCCGTGCCGTTAATTATATCAGACTCTGGTTGGCTGGGGGAGGAGGATTCGAACCCCCGCTTACGGATCCAGAGTCCGCTGTCCTACCGCTAGACGATCCCCCAAGCCCAGGGCGATTCTAGCAGAAGGACGGTAGGAAGGCAATTCTACGAGGCGGAGATGCCTCGCAGCCGTGCGATAGCTGTCCCTACGCGCTCCAGACAGCGCTCGCGCCCCAGGACGGCCATCGTCTGGAACAGCGGCGGGGCCGCCGTGCGGCCGGTCACCGCCACCCGGATGGCCCCGAAGAGCTCGCCCGTCTTCAGCCCCAGCTCCTCGGCCAGGGGACGGATGGCGCCCTCCAGGGCCTCTTCATGCCAGCGGTCGAGGGCGGCGATGCGCTCGCGGACGGCTGCCAGGGCCTCGGCGGCCTGCTGGGGCTGGTGAGCGAATCGCTTGCCCAGCAGGTCCTCGAGAGCATAGGCAAGCTCGCCCTGACGGAAGAAGAAGTCGGTTAGCTCGATGGCCTCATCCAGCCGCTTGATGCGCTCCTGGATGAGGGGGACGATGCGCCGCAGATAGGGCCGGGCGATGGGCCTGGGAATGTCGGCGGGCAGATGCTCCTCCA
>DAOUDQ010000232.1:0-4098 GCA_034431045.1 Dehalococcoidia bacterium
CTGCGCCCGTTCCGGTGGCCTTCCGCCTCGGCCGCAAGGAATACAAGGTGGCTGATGTCCTCCAGCGCTGGGAGGACCATGGCTTCGGCCAGGCAATCCCCAGGCATGCCGACTGGCGCTCCGGCCACCACCGCGTCTACTATCGGCTGCGCACCACCGAGGGCGAGGTGTACGAAGTCTATGTGGACTGGCTGGCCACGCGGCGGCAGGGCAGACGCAGGCAGGAAAAGAGCAAGTGGTTCGCCTACCGGCGGCTGTAGCTCCTCCCCTTGCGAAGCCCTGCGGCTGCGAATACGCCGTGCGCCCTCCTTGACGCCTGCAAGACGAGCTGACATAATGCAACGGCCGACCTGGGGAAGGGAGTAAGGACATGAAGAAGCTTGCGTGGCTGGCGCTAGGGATCGCGGCGATAGTAGCGCTAGCTCTGCTTTCGCACCAGTTCATGGGCGGCAGCGAAGGCGCCTCTGCCCAGGACGATGAGTTCTGTGCTCCCGTCTTTCCCACCACTTTTCAAGGGACGGTGGCCATTTGCGGGGAGCCAGCGCCCGACGGTACAGCCATCTCGGCTATCGGCAGCGATGGAATCACATGGGCTACCACCACCACCTCCGGCGGCAGGTACGTTGTGGATGTGCCCCAGCCCATGCCCGTCAGACCTCCCTGCTTTCCGGGTGGCACGATTAGCTTTATGTGTGACAGCCTGCCAGCGGCTGAGACTGGCGAGGCCACCGGCGGGCTTGTGCACCTTGACCTGACGTGTTGCCCCGAACTCCCGTCCGTCGACATCGACATCAAGCCAGGGAGTTACCCCAACTCCATCAACCTTAAGAGCAGGGGTGTAATCCCGGTGGCCATCCTCAGCACTGAGGCCTTCGATGCCAGCATAGTGGATCCTGAGACGGTGGTATTTGCCGGCGCTTTGCCCGACCACTACGTCCTTGGGGATGTAGATGGCGACGGCGATCTCGACCTAATCCTCCACTTCCCCACGCAGGAGACGGACATTCAGCCGGGTGACACGGAGGCCTGCCTCACCGGCCTGACGTACACGGGGATGCCCTTCGTGGGCTGCGATTCGGTAAGAACAGTGCCCGAGAGGTAGCAAGCCCGCACAGTTGGACAAAGGAGCCCTCGAACCCGACAGGAGGGTCTCCCCCTGTCCGGTTGCCGTTTGTCTAAGATCCGGGGGCACCCAGTCTCTCCACGTAGGCGGGTGGTACGCCAGGAGGCGGTGGAGCAGGTAGAGCCGTCGTGGTCGGCCCTCTCTTCCGCTGGCGGGTGAGGAGGAGCGAGGGCGAGGTGTTGGAGATCTACATGGACGGCGGCAGGGCAAACGCAGGCAGGAGAAGAGCAAATGGTTCGTCTACCGGCGGCTGTAGGCTACGGCTCGCTGTATATCTCCTCCAGGCGCTCGCGGAAGGGCCGCTCCACGAAGCGGCCGTAGGACTCCTCCGAGCCGTAGTCCTCGGTGCGCACCACCACCGGCATGGGCACCGCATCGCCGAAGATGAGCGCCTGCTGCCGTGACTCTAGCCGCGCCAGCACCGACTTTAGCTCTCGCTTTTGGCCTACGCCCTCCAGCACTCTGTCCACGTCGCTCTCGTTGTCCAGGAGGCAGGAGATCTTGCTGCCGATCTGGGACATGACCTCGGGGTCGATGCCGCTGGGCCGCTGGTCGATGACCAGGAGGGTGACGTTGTACTTGCGCATCTCGCGGGCGATCTGGCCGAAGACCGTCTGGCGGGCCACCTGGGGGTTGAGGAACTTGTGGGCCTCCTCGATGGTGATCACCAGGTGGATAGGCTCCTGGGCGGGGTCGCCCATGGCCGCCTCCTTCTGCTGGCGATAGCGCTCGTGGATGCGGCGGGTGAGGAGGTTGGCCACCAGGATGTAGGCGGTGAGGTCGTTTTCGTAGCGGCCGAACTCCAGCACCACGTTCTTGCCGCTTTGGAGGTAGTTGAGGATGGTGTTGACCGAGTTCTGCTCGCTGTGGGGGCGCATGAAGCTAAGGCGGGCCAGCCTCTGAAGGCCACGGCGGAGGTTCTTGAGGGTCGAATCGACAATGTTCAGCGACTTGAGCTCGTCGGCGCTGAGCTCGGTTTTAAGGGTGGACTGGAGCCACTTGCTGCGGCCGAAGTGGCGCTCGAGAGTGTAGGCAGCGTCCACCGCCAGATCGGTGAGGTTCAGGGTCTCCCGCAGCACCTCGATGTCCTCCGGCTCCACCTCGTCGTAGCCGATCTCCACCACGGCGTCGGTGGCAACCTGGCGGCGGCGGGAGCTCTCTAGGTCGAGGGTGAAGATGGCCACGCTGGCGGAGAAGAGCTGCTTCAGGGCCTTCACCCAGCGGGTGGGCCCCTCGCTGCTGCCCTGCCAGCCGTACTCGTTGTGCATATCGAACACCAGGTTCACCACTCGCTTCTCGGCCTCGCGCTGGGCGTTGCTCTTCATGATGAGGCTGGCGAGGACAATGCGGGCGAGGAAGGTCTTGCCCGTGCCGCTCTTGCCGAAGACGCCGTTGCTGCGCTCGGCGAAGCGCTGGTAGTTCAGGCAGACCTTGACCTCCATGTCCAGGGGGCTGCCGATGACGAAATGGCTTTCGTCCTCCCGGCCGAAGATGCGCTCCACGTCCTCCTGGGAGGCCTCCTGCACCTCGGCGAAATGAGCAGGCACCGTTTTGGCGGGCTCGGGCTGGGCGTCGGCGGTGGGGCCCACCTGCAGGTAGGGCACGACGTGCAGGCTGCCGAAGGTGGCCGTGCCAGCCATGACCTCGCGGGAGAAGTCGTCGGTGGTCTCCGGGAGGGACCAGGGGATGTCGCGATTGGTAGCGCGCAGCTCGACGTCGGTGATGATGCTGAAGAAACGGGAGCGCCGGCCCTGGATGGTCACGTAGCGGCCGACGGCCATCTCCTCCACCGAGCGACAGCTATCCAGCCTAACGTCCAGGCCAGCGGCCAGGGAGCCGCTCACCACCAGGCCCAGGCGTTTTTCCATCGTCTGCGGTTCGGGCTTATCGTGGGCATTCATGGTCGGATCCTCCTGAGGATGGCAGTCAGGCGGTGAGGCTCGTTGGCCAGCAGGCGCGCCAGCTCTTTGCCCGCCGCCACCAGGAAGGCGCGGCGATCGGGATGAGCAGCGCCGGCCAGGCGCAGGCAGGCCGCCGCCACCTCGTCGCTGCTGGCGGCAGCCGAGAGGAGCAGCTTGAGAAAGTCCAGGCTCTCGCTGAAGCGAGCTACCTCCTCCTGGGGGCAGAGACGCACGGGGGCGAAGATGGCGACGGGGTGAGGGGGCAGGTAGTGGCGGAGGGTAGGGCCGTCCCCGTGGCCCACCACCAGGGCCTCGAAGGTGGTGCGCAGGAGGTGGCGGAGGTGAGGGTTGGCGTCGAGGAAGGATTGCAGGTCGGTCTCGCCGGACAGGTGAGCGACCGGCCGTCGCCCCTCGACGCTCTCGGTGCAGGCGTTGCAGACGACGGCGTAGATGGGGCCGTCGGTCTTCACCAGGCTGCCCAGGGGCGGCGCTCGGTGAAGCTCAAGGCTCTGGGCGGTGAAGGAGGCTATATCCGCCGCCACTACCTGGCCGATGATCTCCGAAGGTTCTTGGTTGGTCATAGCCAGCGTGCTCGCTTACTAAGGGCCTTGGCCGAGGTGGCTGGGGAAAGGCCCTCCGCCATCACCGCCGCCTCCAGCAGTCGCCGGAAGGACTCCCGCTCGGGGCCACTGATCATTGCCTGCTCGTGGGCCTCCATGATAGCCAGGGGATAGCCCAGGCCACGGCGGCACTGGTCGACCAGCGTGGCGTGCAGAAGGCTGACCCTTTGTTCATCCTGGGCTATCCACAGGGGCATCTCCACTCGTGCTATCTCCTCAGGCACACCGTCCGGCATGCGGATGTAGAAGAAGGCCACGCTGTGCTGGCCATAGAATGCCTCTTCGATGGACCCCGGCGCCTTGTGCTTCCGTCGGAATACGGCGCTACGCTGGCCGGGTCCTAGCAGCGCTCTGAAGAGCTGGCGGTCGGAGCCCACGCCGATCCGATCGCACGGTCTCGGTTCGTCCGGTTGGCGAGGGCAGCGGTGGCAGTCGACAGGCTGGGGCGGCTGGC
>DAOUDQ010000233.1:0-1718 GCA_034431045.1 Dehalococcoidia bacterium
GAATGTTGCTGGTGTCCAGAGCGAGCTTGACCCTGCGCTTTCTCATGTACCCCGTCTGGCCAGCAAAGCGCAGACTCCTCTGAAAGATGGCCCGTATCTTGTCGTGCAACACCAGATGGGCTCGAAACAGTTGGAGGGTGCTCTTGGCGAAAGAACGGTTCTCTACCTCAGTGCCCAAAGCGACCTTCCAGCGCAGATCGAAGTCGGCCCGGGCCTTGGCTTCCCCGTCGGACACTCTCTCATAGGTCTGCAACAGCAAAGCCGTGGCCAGAAGGCTGGGAGGGACACTCGCTCGCCCATTGTCGGGGCAGTAGAGCTCGGCAAAATCCTCATCTCGAAACAGCTTGCCCCGCTGGCTGGCCAGGAAGCCATAGAAGGTATCCCTCCCAACATAGTCCAGATAGACATGGTCGGCCTCAAACAGGCCGCGCTGTGCAGGTCGCTCACCAAGCATGACCATCCTCCCTTGAACATTCGGAGGAAGTATACACATCTTGCTCAACCAAGGCCACTTTTCGGCCAGGTCTCTAGAGACTCAGCCGAAAACTGGGTTCCCAGTGGGCCTGGAAGTGCCACCGAACTTCAAAGCCGCGGAGAGGCAACCGGTGAAAGCCCTGATTGCGCCCAAGATGCGAGAGAAATGAGAAGAAAAGCGTGTCTTCGCTTCACTTGGGTCCCGCATGAGTCCAGTTTTCGTTGCTACCAGGGTGAGATTGGCTACGGTGGCCACTATCAGCAACTGGAAGAGCGTCTTTCTCCGGCCAAAGTAGCGAGCCCTGCGCGCATCGAGTTGGATCAAACGTGCAACGCGATGTTCTGCGACCTGCCGGAGTGCCCGATAGGGCGCGTAGGCCTCACTGCGCTGAAACGCTCTGGCCTCCTGAAGCAAGGACTCCTGCGGATGCAGGGCCACACTTCGCCGCTTGCCAGATTTGCCCTTCACACAAGAGGCACGCAAGGGACAGGATCTGCAAACCGCTGCGTCGAATTGGAAGGCGTACAGGTCTGTGACTTCTTCCCGGCGATCCTTGCGCCTACCGCGCCTCACCAGCCTGCTGGTCACCTGCCCAACTGGGCACTCACAGGTCATAGCTTCCAGGTCGATGGCAAAGTCCTCTTTGGGGAAATGCCTTTGCTTCGGTCGCTTCGGTACCCGGGCGATCAGTTTGCGCCCTGCATCGGCGAACTCCTGGCGAGTCAGCCCATCGCCGTAGGCACAGTCAGCAATGGTCTCCTCCACCTCGATCTGGGCGTTCTCCTCCGACTCTTCCACCAGTGCCAGGGCTCGCTCACTGTCAGGCGCGTTGCCGGGCAGCACGGCTACCGCGGCGATCAACTGACTCTCGGTGTCCACCGCCAAGGCCATCTTATGCCCATCGAACCGCCGGGACTTGCTCTTGTGGCCATGACGCATCTCGGGATCGTGCACCGACACCATCCGGTCGCCTCTCGATATCCTGCAACAGCAGTTGGGCCAGCAGCTCTGCCGCCTCAGTAAGGCGCTCCCGCGCTACATCGTCAACCGAGCTCTCCAAGGCCTGCCGTGCCATCTGCAAGAGACGGTCGGCGTCGGCCACCACCTCTTTCAAGAAAGCCCGTCGGGCACTCTCATCATCCCAATCGATGTTCGCCTCGCCCTTGACGCTACTCCCAAAGTACCGCGACAGGCCGCGCTGTGCAGGTCGCTCACCAAGCATGACCATCCTCCCTCGAACATT
>DAOUDQ010000234.1:0-1904 GCA_034431045.1 Dehalococcoidia bacterium
CGATCTGTTTCCAGGAGCTCCGAAGCCCATGAAAAGATGGTTAGCGTTCCTCTACTGGCTGGCGATGCTAGGGTTGTTCTTCGCCTGGTTCCTGTTCCTACGGCCCGGGTTTCTCGATGGGCCGATGTCGTACGTCGTGGTCAGCGGCGCTAGCATGGAGCCGACGCTGCAGGGCGGCGACCTGGCGGTAGTCCGCCGGCAGGGGTCCTACCAGAAGGCGGACATTGTGGCGTTCCGCGTGGGAGACGGCATCGTCATCCACCGCATCGTCGGCGGCTCTCTCGAGGAGGGCTTCATCATGCGGGGGGACAACAGTGATGGCATGGACCCCTGGCGGCCCACCGCTGACGACATAGTGGGCTGCCTGTGGTTCAGCATCCCAGGCGGCGGGAGTTTCCTCGCCTTCCTGCGGCAGCCGCTGATGTTGGGGTCGCTGGCGGGTGGCCTGGGCATGCTTACGGTGCTCAGCGGTGGGTCGGGGAAGCCTCCGCGGACTAGCGGCACGTCGCCATCGAGACCCGCGGGCGCTGCCCGCGGCGGCCCTCCCGGAACTCGCCTAATATTGGGGCTGGTGCTCGCTGGCGCGTTGGCCAGGGGGCTCGGCCTTCTGCGGAACAGGGACAGGGGGACGCCTGGCTGATGTGGCGCGTTTTGATGGCCACAGCCCTGGCGGCGGTAGTGCTGAGTGCCCTAACCGCATCTGCCGCGTTGCTCAAGGTTCACGGTGGGAACCTCGCGGTCTTCACGTATCCCGTTGAGCTGGGGCCCATCCCTGCCACCGTCGACGTCGACATCGACCCCGACACCCTGAACCCCGACAGCGAGGGCAACTACGTCATGGCCTACATCGAGCTGCCGCCGGGATACGAGGTGGCTGACATCGACGTCTCTACAGTGACCCTCGAGGTGGTCGGTGTTCATGGCAGCGTCCGCGCCGAGCCCAGTCCCACGGAGGTGGCAGACCATGATGCGGACGGCATCCCCGACCGGATGGTCAAGTTCAGCCGCGAGGCCGTTGTCGCCCTACTTGACGGTCGGACGGGCGACATCACGTTCAGGGTAACGGGGGAGGTTTCGGGAAGTGCGTTCGCGGGCACGGACAGCATAACGCTACTGCAGTCGGATGGCGGCGCCGAGGATGCACAGTCGGCCGCCGCTGACGAGCCGCCATCTGCACCGCCCATGCCGACAATCGAGTACGAGGTGCAGGCAGGCGACACGCTGATCGGCATCGCCGCTCGCTTTGGGACCACCGTCGAGGCCCTCATCGAGCTCAACAGCATACAAAACCCCAACTTGATCTTCTACGGCTACAAGCTCAACGTCCCCTACGGAGGCGAGTAGCCGGGCCACGCTAGTCCGGAAGCCCCCCTAGTACAGCTTGGCCAGGCTCACGGCGTCCACGGGGCAGCGATCCAGGCACAGGTTGCAGAGGATGCATTCGTCCTCGTTCTGGGCGACCACCTGGGCCGTCCTCCCCTGGGGGCGGGCGAAGATGTCCACCGGGCAGGAGGAGACGCACTCCTAGCAGAGGGGCTCGCGGGCGCAGAGGGAGGCGTCCACCTGAAGGTTAACGAACGTACCACGCACCACTGCCTTTGCCTCGCTAGTCCGAGACCAGCTCCGCTAGCTCCTCGCCTTCCACATCGGGGCCGACTACTGCCAGGACCAGCTTGCCCGCCTGGACGATGCGGCGGGCTACCCGCAGGATATCGTCGGGGGTGATGGCCCGCAGCTTCTCAACGACTGACTCGATGGGCTCGATCTCGTCCATGGTCAGCAGCAGCTCGCCGGCCCGCTGCCCCAGGGCCATGGGCGTCTCCAGGCTGAGGCGGAAGCTGCCCACGCTGTAGTCGCGCACCCTGGTCATCTCCTCCGCGCTCACGGGCTCCTCCAGTAGCTTG
>DAOUDQ010000235.1:0-7918 GCA_034431045.1 Dehalococcoidia bacterium
CAGGAAGCCGAAGACTTGGTGGCGGACATGCAGGACCGCATTGACGCCATCGAGAAGGCCCTGGCGGAGGTGGAAGAGGGGCCGCGCATCTTCCACGAGGTAGACGCGACGTTGTACACGGCAGCGCCGGACAGCTTCGTGGGCGGCCTGTACGCGATCCTCAAGGCTCAGAACATCGCCGCAGGGGCCGACCAACCTTTCCCCCAGCTCACCCAGGAGGTGATCATCGAGAGAGACCCGGAGGTGATCATCCTGGCCGACGGCGCCTACGGCGAGTCCGCCGACACGGTGAAGGCCCGCCCGGGCTGGGGGAGCATCTCGGCGGTGCGCGAGGACCGCATATACGTCATTGCCCCGGACATCGTGAGCCGACCGGGACCGCGGTGCGTGGATGCCCTGGAGACGCTGGCCAAGTTCCTCTATCCGGAGGAGTTTGAGTGAGGCTCTTCGGCTCTGCAGCCCGAGCCGAACCGCTGGCGGACGCTGCCTTGAGCGCCCTGCTGGGGCGAGCGCTCTGGCCCCGACTGATGGTGGGTCTGGCCACCCTGCTGGGGGCAGCTATGCTGGCGGCCGCGATCGGGCCCGCGGACATTCCCGCGGACGCCGTCGGCCGCATCATCCTCTCGCGGCTGCCCGGCGTGGGGCTGGCCGATAGCCTGCCGCAAAGCTGGCAGGACATCGTGTGGGAGATCCGGCTGCCGCGGGTGGTCATAGCGGGCCTGGTGGGGGCCACCCTGGCCTTGTCCGGTGCCACCTACCAGGCGGTCTTTCGCAACCCCCTGGCCGACCCCTACCTCATCGGCGTGGCGGCGGGGGCCGGCCTGGGAGCCACCGCGGTCATCCTCTCACCGCTGGACTACACCGTCGGGGGCTTTAGCCTGGTGCCTCTGGCTGCCTTCGGCGGCGGGGTCAGCGCGGTCGCCCTGGCCTACGCCCTGGCCCGCGTCGGGCGCACCGTCCCCACCGTCACCCTGATCCTGGCGGGGGTGGCCATATCCTCTATCGCCACCTCGGCGACGTCTTTCCTGATGCTCACCCATAACGAGCGGATCATGACCACCCTGACCTGGCTCCTGGGCGGCTTCAACCTGAGCGAGTGGGGCAAGCTGTGGTGGGTCCTGCCCTACGTGCTCCCGGCGGCGGCCATCATTCTGCTATACGGACGCATCCTCAACGTGCTGCAACTGGACGAGGAGCAGGCCCAGCAGCTTGGGGTGAACGTGGAGCGGGTCAAGCTGCTGCTCCTGGCGGCAGCGTCGCTGGCCACCGCGGCGGCCGTCTCCGTGAGCGGGATCATCGGCTTTGTGGGGCTCATCGTCCCCCACGCGGTGCGCCTCCTGTGGGGGCCCGATTATCGCCAGCTCTTGCCCATGTCCATGGTTCTGGGCGCTGCCTTCCTCATCCTGGCCGACCTCCTGGCCCGTACCGTCAATTCGCCCAGCGAGGTGCCCGTGGGCATTATCACCGCGTTCTGCGGCGCACCCTTCTTCCTCTACCTGCTGCGGCTGCGCCAGCGGGCGGTCTTTTGAGGGCGACATGCTGGAGATACGCGACCTGACGGTGGCCTACGGCGAGCTGGTCGCCCTGCGGCGGGTGAGCCTGTCGCTTGGGGCGGGTGAGCTGCTGGGGGTGGTGGGCCCTAATGGTTCGGGCAAGTCCTCCCTCATTCGGGCCATCACCCGCCTCGTGCGGCCGCTGGGTGGCGATATCCGCCTCGACGGGAGGGAGGTGGGCGCTCTCTCGCAGCGGGAGCTGGCGCGATGGGCGGCTGTTGTGCCCCAGAACGCCTATCTGCCCGATGCCTTCACTGTGCTGGAGGTAGCCCTCATGGGCCGCACTCCTCACCTGGGTCTGCTACAATCGGAGGGACGGGCCGACCTGGCGGCGGTGCGGCGGGCCCTGGAGCAGACCGATGCCTGGCGCCTGGCGAGCAGGCGGATGGGCGAGCTGTCGGGGGGCGAGAGGCAGCGAGTGGTGGTAGCCCGCGCTCTCGCCCAGGAGACGCCACTCCTGCTTCTGGACGAGCCTACCGCCCACCTGGACATGGGCCATCAGGCGGCGGTACTGGATCTGGTCAGGCAGCTCTGTCGAAGGGAGGGCAAAGCCGTGCTGGCGGCCATTCACGATCTGAGCTTGGCTGGCCAGTACTGCGACCGATTGGTGATGCTGAACCAAGGCCGCATCGTTGGCGAGGGCGAGCCGCAAGAGGTGCTATCGCCGCAGCTTCTGGCTTCCGTCTATGGAACGCGGGTCTCAGTCTTGACCCATCCCCTGACGGGGCGACCGGTGGTGACGCCGATGTCGGAAGCCGCCCGTCCAGGCCTGGAAGCGAAGGGAAGCATCGGCACACTGGGGAGCTGAAGGATGTCGGCAAGAGGGGCCAGAGGCCAGGCACTGGTCATCGTCCTTACCGGCCAGGGCAAGGGCAAGACCACCGCCGCCCTGGGGGTGGTTTTGCGCGCCTGGGGCCGCGGCATGAAGGCGGTCGTCCTCCAGTTCGTCAAGAGGCGCACGGCCAACTACGGCGAGAATCGGGCGGCCAGGAAGCTGGGAATCGAGATGATCCCCCTGGGCGAAGGCTTCACCTGGCTCTCCAAGGACATCGAGAAGGATAAGGCCACCGCCCGCCAGTGCTGGGAGCTGGCCCGCCAGAAGATCAACTCCGGCCAGTATGACATCGTCGTCCTGGACGAGATGACCTATCCTATGACCTACGGCTGGATTCCTGTGGAAGAGGTGATCGATACCCTGCGCCAGCGGCCGCAGGGCTTGCACGTCATCGTCACCGGCCGCGATGCCCCGCAGGAGCTCATCGACCTCGCCGACCTGGTGACGGAGATGCGGGAGGTCAAGCACCCCTATCAGAAGGGCGTCAAGGCCCGGCCGGGCATCGACTTCTGAGGTGGCAATGACCCAGGTGTGGTCTCGCCAGGATGCGGGGCTGCCATGATACCCATCGGCGATAGCGTACGCGCTCGCACCTTCCCCTACGTCAACATCGCCGTCATCATCGCCAACTTACTGGTCTTCTTCTATGAGGTGGGTTTTGCCAGCAACATCAATAAGCTCTTCTTCGACTGGGCGGTAGTGCCCGCTGAGCTCACCGACTATCTGGACAACCCCGGCGATCACTCCCTGCGCGTTCTCTTCACGCCGATCACCGCCATGTTCCTCCACGGCGGCTGGTTTCACATTGGGGGCAATATGATCTTCCTGTGGGTGTTTGGCGACAATGTAGAGGACGCCCTGGGACACCTTCGCTACCTGGCGTTCTACTTCCTTTGTGGTATCGCTGCGACGGCGGCTCAGATATGGGTAGACCCTAACTCGGCGATGCCCATGGTGGGGGCCAGCGGCGCCATCGCTGGCGTGTTGGGAGCCTACCTGGTGCTCTATCCCCGAGCGACCATAGCTGCCCTGATAATGCCGTTCTTCTTCTGGACGGCCTACGTACCGGCCTTCCTCCTCATCGGCTTCTGGTTTTTCATCCAGCTATTCAATGGCGTGGCCTCGACCGGCTACGCTGTAGGTGCCAGCGAGGGCGTGGCATGGTGGGCACACGTGGGCGGCTTTTCGGCTGGCCTCCTGTTAGTGTCGCTCTTCCGCCCTGGCCGTTCCAGCGCGCGCATCGGCCAACCGATGCGGTAGAGTGGCCCCCACCGTTGATGCTTGGCCAACTCCGCGCTACGCCTCAAACCGCCAGATGGCACCTTCACTTGAGCGGGCGGTCTTCGGAAACGCTGTGCTCTACGGGAGATGCGTCCGATTTGCTGGCGCGAGGAGCTGGTGCTTGGGTCTGACCTCGTCTTGAGTAGGTGAAGTCATTGGGGAACTGCCGGCGAGCGCCGCACCACTTGCAAACGCCTTCGGTCGTGGGGCCATTTGGGTTTCCAAGCAACCAGTGATGGGCGCCGTGCGAGCAGGCCGGAGTGACCGCGGGAATGACTCCCGCGCTCTCGTCGTCTACCATCGTCCGCGCCCGTAGCTGGAGCCGCGCGAACGGCCCCCTCGCCTGCCGCCGCTCTGACTGGGGGGACGTGCTTCGTCGACGGTGATGCTGCGCCCGCCGAGCGTCTTGCCGTTTAACTCGCTGATCGCCTGTCGGGCCTCGGCATTGGTGGGCATCTCCACGAAGCCAAATCCCTTCGATCGGCCCGAGGATCTGTCCGTGATGACGACCGCTGACTCGACTTTGCCCGCCTGCTCAAACAAGGCCCTGAGTTCGGCATCCGTGGTCTCGAACGAAAGGCCTCCCACGTAAAGCTTGTGCCCCATGAATGCTCCCCCTCTCTTCACCCCTTAGGCAGTCAGTAGCCGGTCTCCTCTGGCGCCGTATGCGAATCGTGCGACTTCCCCACCCCGCTGGACGGAAAGAGGGGGGCACAGCCCCCCTCTTTCGCTGTCAGACCTAGTAGCGGCGCGGGGAACTGGCGGGTTGCTGCCGGAAGCAGTCGCTACAGTACACTGGGCGATCGCCACGGGGCTGGAAGGGGACTTCGGTCTGCTTGCCGCATTGGGCACAGACGGCGGGGTACATCTCTCGCGGGGATCGACCATAGCCGCCGCCGGAACCGCCGTAATCGCGTTCGCTGCGACGCGCTTGACGGCAGGCTGGACAGCGCTTGGGCTCGTTGGTGTAGCCCTTTTCGGCGTGATAGGCTTGATCGTCAGCGCCGAAGGTGAAAGACTGACCGCAGTCCTGACACGTAAGAGTCCTATCCTGGTAGCTCATCGATGACCTCCTTTCGCTCAATAGTTGGCGATGGCTTGGTCACCGGAGCCCAGGACGCTGAAGGGCGATCCCGCGGAAGACGAAACGATCACCACTAGCACAAGGATATCACAAGCGGAAGAAATGGGCAATATCGCTTTCCTGCTCAGCCTAGGCTCGGAACTCGATGCGGCTGAGCAGGCGCCGCTCCACCTCAGCGGCCACCTCCTCCACCAGGCCGCCGGCCACCCGCCCGACCAGCCGCTCTAGGATGGCCCGCCGCGGCCGCAGGTAGGCCAGCCGTCGCGGTACTTTGCCCAGCTCGGTGGCCATGTCGATGGCTGTGTCCAGGTCGCCCAGCTCATCGACCAGGCCCAGCTCCTTGGCCTTGCGGGCGGTGAACACCTCGCCGGTAGCGAGGCCGCGGACCTTCTTTGGCTCCAGGTGACGGGTGCGGGCCACGGCGTCCACGAACCAGTCGTAGTACTCGTCCATGAGTCTCTGCAGCTTCTTTTGCTCCTCGTCGGTGGGCTCGCGGAAGGGCTGGAACATGTCCTTGAAGGTGCCGGCCTTGGTCACGAACACCTTCACCCCCAGGCGCTGCAGGAGCTCGCTGACCACCGGTCGGATGGCGATGACGCCGATGGAGCCCACCATCGCCGTGGGGATGGCCACCACCTTGGTGGCGGCGCAGCCCGCCAGGTAGCCGCCGGAGAGGCCCGAACCGCGGATAAAGGCGATGACAGGCTTTCTGGCCGCTACCTTGGCTATCCCCAGGTGAATCTGCTCGGCGGCGGGTGCCGAGCCGCCCGGGGAGTCGATATCCACCACCACCGCCCTCACGCGAGTGTCGTCGCGCAGGGCGGTGAGCATGCGACCGTAATCGGGGCCGCGGATGGTCGATCCCAGGATGCCGAAGAGTTCCACGACGCCGATCCTGGGGGCCAGCCACGGCAAGCCTAGCGGACGAATCTGACTCACGTCTTAACCTCGCAGAACTGGCGATGCCTCAGCCCGCCTCCTGGCAGGCTCTGCAGCCAGTATAGCGCGGACGGGCCCGAAACGAAACCGAAGCTTTTGGCGGCGGCTTTGAATATGCTATCATGAGCCTGCCTGTGGCGGGAGGTTCGTGGCGTAGGATGCGCATAATTCTTTTCACTGGCAAGGGCGGGGTAGGCAAGACCACCATGGCAGCGGCCACTGCCCTGCGTGCGTCCCAGCTAGGCTATCGCACCGTCGTCCTCAGCACCGACGCCGCCCACAGCCTGGCTGACTCCTTCGACCTGCCCCTGGGGCCTGAGCCGGCGCCTATCGTTGCCAACCTGTGGGGCCAGGAGGCCGACGTTTACTACAACCTAGAGAAGTACTGGGGAACGGTGCAGCAGTGGCTACGGGCCCTTCTCTCCTGGCGCGGCCTGGACGAGCTGGTGGCTGACGAAGTGGCTAGCCTGCCGGGCATGGACGAGCTCTCCAACCTCCTGTGGATCAACGATCACTATGCCGGCGGCCGATACGATGTGATCATCGTGGATTGCGCTCCTACTGGCGAGACCCTCAAGCTCCTGAGCTTCCCCGACATCGCCGGCTGGTGGGTGGAGAAGATGCTGCCTGTCCATCGGCGGATGGTGAAGGTGATCCGACCGATGGTGCGGCCCTTCAGCGATATCCCTTTGCCCACGGACGAGGTGTATGGGGTTGGCGAAGACCTTTTCCGCCGCCTGGAGGAGCTACGCGCCCTTCTTGGCAGCGTCGATGAGGCATCGGTGCGGCTGGTCCTCAACCCGGAGAAGATGGTCATCAAGGAGGCCCAGCGCACATTTACCTACCTCAATCTCTACGGCTACGCCACCGATGCCGTGATCTGTAATCGGCTCATTCCTGCGGAGGTGGAGGATCGCTACTTCCAGAGCTGGAAGACGGCTCAGGAGGAGTACTTTCGCCTCATCCAGGAGTGCTTCTCCCCTCTGCCTCTCTTCACAGCGCCCCTCATGGAGCAGGAGGTGGTGGGCCTGGAGATGCTGGAGCAGGGGGCGGCCGCCCTCTACGACCAGAAGGACCCCACCCAGCTCTTCTTCCGCGGCCCTGTTCAGGAGGTGACGAGCGAGGATGGTTGCTATGTGCTGACTATCGCCCTTCCCTTCGTCAGCAAGGAGCAACTTTCGCTGATGCGGGCGGGCGACGAGCTCATCATCAATGTGGGCAGCTTCAAGCGCAGCATCATCCTGCCGCGCATGCTCCACGGCCTGAGCACGCTGGGGGCCAAGTTCGAGGGCAGCAAGCTGCGCATCGCCTTCGGCGAAGCCTTGGAGGAGGAAGACCTGCCATAATCGGCAGGATGGACGAATACCTCATCCATCAAATCGCCCTAGTTGCCTTCGACCCGTTGGGCGCTAGCGAGGCTGGGCCGCGTCGCAGACGATCCTGCCAACGTCCGCTATCGTAACCTGGCCGTAGGCCGGATAGGTCAGGATGGCCTGCTGATTGAGGGTGTAGGCGTTTCGCCGCCCCACCTTGCGCTTGCGGATGAAGCCACCCTCCCCCAGCTCCCGCACGATCTGATAGACCGCCCGCTCGGTTAGTCCTGTGCTCAGAGCGATCTCCCGCAGGGTAGCCTGGCGGTTCTGGACGATGTGGAGAATCACCAGGCCGTGGTTGCTGAGAAAGTTCCATCTTTTAGGCATAGCCCGCTCACCCTTCCCTAGAGGTGAAGCGCCCGCTTCGCCTCTCTGCTCTTTCAGCGCGTCTGGCCGGCTGCCGCTAGCGTCCCCAGGGCCCCAAATAGCTGGGCCCTAGCCAGGGAACCGGAAAGGCGCTGCCCCAGGAGGACACTCCCGTGCATTGAATAGGTGTCACGCCTAATAGGAGATATGGGTTTGGTCATGTCTCCGCCATTCGCTCAAGTTTTTTAACTGTTTTTTACCGTAGGTATTGACAATCGGTGCTATAGCTGCTATCTTTGTTACGTCAATATAGATTTCCAATTCTATATTGACAAGGTAAAAGAGTCTTATTAGTAGATTAATAAGCGTCTAGGGAAGGTGAACTGGTCTTCTCATTATGCACAAAGAGTGCGCTTGTTGTCTAGTGGCCTAGTTCTATAGAAGAACTTCTAGGAAATGTAATCGGGATTTTGGGATGAGAAGGTAAGAGGGAGACGGTTCTTGAGAAGCGTCGGCGTACACGAGCCTCTCAGCCGGCCGGGGGACG
>DAOUDQ010000236.1:0-5189 GCA_034431045.1 Dehalococcoidia bacterium
GCGGCGTCATTCTCGCTGCGCACGCCTCGATGGTAGAGGAGGTGGTGGATGAGCGGGGGGAAACGGCTGCCCGGCGGGGCCGGGGCCCGAGGGCGGACTAGCCAGCGCCTGCGGGATTCCATCCTAGCGGCCGCTCAGCTCTCTCATCACCTGGGGCAGCGCCGGCAGGAGGTCGCCAGCCAGAAGGCCGGCGTCCCCCAGCTCTGCCCGCACCTTCTCGCCCGCCCGCCCGTGCAGGTAGACGGCCAGGGCGGCGGCATCGAAGGGCTCCAAGCCCTGGGCGACCAGCCCGCCGATGGCCCCCGCCAGGACATCGCCGGTGCCACCCGAGGCCAGGGCGGGGTTGGCGAAGGGACTGACGCGGGCGCGGCCGTCGGGGGCTGCCACCACCGTATGAGCGCCCTTGAGGATGACCGTCGTCCCCCAGGCGCTGGCCTGCCCAACGGCTGTCTGCAGGCGGTCGGCCTGAATGTCTGCAATGGGCAGGCCGGTGAGGCGGGACATCTCCCCCGGGTGGGGGGTGACGATGGCTGGCACGGTCAGCTCTTGCCACCAGTGCTCCCTGCCAGCCACCAGGGCGTTGAGGCCATCGGCGTCGATGACTACTGCCCGCAGGGTTTCGCCCTTCAGGCGGGGAAGGAGGGACTGTACGAAGGCCTGCACATAGGCCATCTGGCCCAGACCGCAGCCCACCAGGAGGGCGTTGTAGCCCTGGTCGAGGGCCTGAAGCACGCTGTAGGCTGATTCCCCTGTCAGGAAGCCCTCCACGTCGGGCAGAGGGAAGAAAGTGGATTCCACCAGCTTGATGGCCATGATGGGGTAAATGCTGCGGGCGCAGGCCAGGGTCACCAGGCCCGCCCCCACGCGGCCGGCGCCGACGGCGGCCAGGTAGGCGGCGCCGATGTAGTTGGGGGAGCCGGCCACCACCAGCACCTTGCCGAAGGTGCCCTTGTTGGCGTCTAGAGGCCTTTGAGGAAGCGAGGAGCGCGCCCAGGCGTCGGTCATGAGCTCGTAGGGCAGGTTCTCGCTGAGGGCCGCTGGTAGGCCGATGTCCACCACCTCGATGCGACCGCAGTACTGGGCGGCGGGCAGGGTGTGCAGGCCCACCTTGCTGTGAGCCAGGGCCACCGTCAGGTCGGCGGGGACGCAGAGGGGGTCGACGGCACCCGTATCGCAGTCCACGCCGGTGGGCAGGTCCAGGGCCAGGATGCGGGGGGGAAGGGGCCTGTGGCGGGCGGCGGCCAGGCGCTTCACGATTTCGGCCAGCTCGCCGTCGATGGGCCGCATGCGACCGGTGCCCAAGAGGCCATCGATGATCACCTCCGCCCGCGAGAGCATCTCCTCCAGGGCCTGGAAGCCCTTGTCCTCCGCCACGGTCTTGACGGGGATGTCGCGCTCCACCACCTGGCGGTAGACATCGTCTTGGTCGGCGTCGCGGGGCTTGAGCATGTAGACGCTGACCTTGCTGCCCCAGTCGTGCAGGTGACGAGCGGCCGCCAGGCCGTCGCCGCCGTTATTGCCGGGGCCAGCCAGGATCAGGATGGCGTGCTCGGCCACCTCGCCCAGGAGGAGCCATACCTCCTGAGCGACGGCCAGGCCGGCGTTCTCCATGAGCTGGGGCACAGGCACGCCGGCCTCGCGCTCCAGCTCCATCATCTGCTCGACGGTGACCAGCTTCACAGCAGCCCGCGCTCCTTGAGGATATCGATGAGCCTCTGTCGCCAGCGGTCGGGGTCGCCCTCGGCGTGCTGGCAGTCGGCGCTGGCGACCACAAAGGCGATGGCGTACTGGCGGGAGTGGGACATGCTCAGGTCCAGCCCGTCCAGGCCGATCTCCTTGGCCCGCTGCTGGGCGCGGCCGTGCAGGTAGACCAGCGGCTTGCCCCGCCGATTGAGTAGCACCTCGATCTCCCGCCAGGCGACGCCGCGAGCGCCGGTGCCCAGGGCCTTCATCACCGCCTCCTTGGCGGCGAAGCGAGCGGCGAACTCGCGGGGGCGGCCGCGACAGATGGCGGCCTCGATCGGTGTGAAAAGGCGGTCGATGAAGCGCGGGCCGTGGCGCTCCAGGGCGGCGGCCACCCGCTGCAGCTCGACGATATCGATGCCCACGGCATAGGGGGACATGGTTGGCTTCATTGTACAGGCGACAGCAAGGGCTGTAAATGTGTAGGGGAACAATCGTATAATCTCTTTACGCCCTCGAGGGGGCGAGCTATAATGAGCCTGCCCATGGCAGGGGTCTAGCGGCGGGAGGCGGGCCGTGAACATTATCCGCGAACCCAAGGTCTATCTGGTAGGGCGGCAGTCCATCGACGATGGGGCCATCGATAACTTCCTGGCCGAATACGGCATGGCCTGGGAGACGGACACGGAGGTGGGGGCGGAGATGCTGGCCGAGGCCGCCGGCCGCCTCTGCTATCTGTCCTATGGCAAGGGGCGCAAGGACAACCGGGAGTACCTGGCCAATATCATCGAGTCCAAGCACGGCAGCGTCCTAGAGCACGCCGTCTGGAACTTCATCATCGCCGGCGTGTCCCGCTCCTTCACCCACGAGCTGGTGCGCCATCGGGCCGGCTTCGGCTACAGTCAGCTCTCCCAGCGCTACGTGGACGAATCGACGGCCAACTTCATCGAGCCAGACGTCATCGCCGAGGACGAGCACTTACATGCACGCTGGCTACGGGCGATCAAGGCCGCCCACGAGGCGTACGTGGAGCTGGTGGAGGGGCTGGCGGTCAGGTATAAGGACGTGCCCGACCGCACCCAGCGGCGCAAGCTGGCCCGTCAGGCCGCCCGCAGCGTGCTGCCCAACGCCACGGAGACGATGATCTTCGTGACGGCCAACGCCCGCGCCCTGCGTCACTTCATCGAGATGCGGGCCAGCGAGTGGGCGGACGTGGAGATACGCAAGGTGGCGGTGCAGATACTGCGGATAATGCAGAAGGAGGCGCCGAGCATGTTCGGCGACTACCAGGTGGTGGAGCTGCCCGACGGCACGCAGGTGGCGCGCACGGAACACGAGAAGGTGTAGAAGGATGCTTGCGTTCAACTGGGAGGCGTTTTACCTAGGCTGGGCTGCTGTCGCGACCTCTGCCCTGGTCGTTGTGACTCTTTGGCTGGTGGCATGGGCCGGACGCACCTTTGGTCTGACTGAGCAACAGGAGGCCCGGAGGCGCGCCCCTCTCGTGGCACTCTCGCTCGGCCCACCAGACAACCCGCAGAGATACAGCTTGGCCGTGAACGAGGGGCAGCTCGGCAGCGTAGTGAAGTGGTGGGGGGTTGTGGCAGACAGGGGGCTGCTGGAGTACGTAACGCCGAACTCCATCGTGGCTTGCTGGGCGCACAACGTCGGGGAGGGACTGGCCCTTCGAATTCGCGTGCCCTACGTCCTACAGGTGATCGATGTTATCGAGGGGCGAGTGGAGACGAAGGACGAGCCAGTGCGAGGGGAGTTTGAGATCGTTAACGTCAACTCGAAATGGTTGGCCTTAGCAAATACCTACCTGAACGTGAGCTTCTACCCTAAGTGTCGGATAGAGATCGTGCTTGCGGAGGCCAAGGTCACCCGTTTGGACAGGACGGAAGTGCAGGACGCGGTGAGTGATACCAGCGTGCCGGTCCTGGAAGTGAACAACAAACCGTCCTGGGACCTCCGTCGGCAGGCAAGAACAGGCGGGCCGGATTGGATGGGGGGCCCGAGGGTTTGATGGCGGTGGCCACGATCATTGATGGCAAGGCGATAGCGGCGGAGATACGCGCGGAGGTGGCGGAGCGCGTCCGCCAACTCAAGGAGGAGCGGGGCATCATGCCCGCCCAGGCCTTCGTCCTGGTGGGCGATAACCCGGCCTCCATCTCCTACGTGCGGGGCAAGGGCAACGCCTGCGAGGAGGCGGGCATCCACTCCCAGACCATCCACCTGCCCGAGTCTACCTCCGAGGCGGAGCTGCTGGAGCTTATCGCCAAGATGAACGCCGACCCCAAGGTGCACGGCATGATCGTCCAGCTTCCCCTGCCGCCGCACATCGACGAGCAGCGGGCCACCGCCGCCATCGCCCCCGAGAAGGACGTGGATGGCCTCCACCCGATGAACGTGGGCCGCCTGTTCAAGGGCGAGCCATATCTGCTGCCCTGCACCCCGGCGGGGGTCGTCGAAATGCTCATCCGCTCCGGCTACCCGCCCGACGGCAAGCACGTGGTCATCTGCGGTCGCTCCAACCTGGTGGGCAGGCCGCTGGCGGCCATCCTCATCCAGAAGCGAGCGGGCGCCAACGCCACCGTCACGGTGTGCCACACGGGGACGAAGGACCTGGCCTATCACGCGCGCCAGGCGGACATCCTGGTGGCGGCCATGGGCAGGGCGAAGGCGATCACCGCCGACATGGTGCGCGAGGGGACGGTGGTCATCGACGTGGGGATCAACCGCGTGGAGGACGCCAGCCGCAAGACAGGCTATCGCCTGGTGGGGGACGTGGACTTCGAGGCGGTCGCGGAGAAGGCGGCGGCCATCAGCCCTGTGCCCGGCGGCGTCGGGCCGATGACGGTGGCCATGCTCCTGGTGAACACGGCGAAAGCAGCGGAGGCCCTGACGGCGGGGGAGGCGAGTCGCAAGTGACCGGCGCTCGCACGGGCGTGGCCTACCTGCCCCTCCGTCAAAGCGCCGCCAGTCCGATCGCTTCCTGACCGCGTCACCGTTTCTTCCTCAGGGTTGCCCACCCTTGGTCAGTCGAGAGAGTAGGGCCAGTGGATACCTCCTTCCCTTGCCAACCCTGCCGCATGCGAGTAGAATGAGGGCGCAGATGATGCCGAGCATGGAGATAGCGCGATGAGGATAGCCAGCGTCGCGACAGCTGTTCTCTTTACGATCTGCCTCATGATGTCAAATGCCTGTGGAGCAGATGGCGAAGGAGAAGCCCAGACTCCGGCTCAAGGGGAGCAACCCGTGCTCAGAGGTCAGATTACGTTTCAGCCTGAGGAGAGGATGTTCTACGGGGGGTTGGGAGACACATGCGAGCTCACGGGACAATACTATTACATACACGCCGGTGCGCAAGTGGTTGTGAAAGACGCGGCGGGAACTATTATGGCGAGCGGTGCCCTCGAGCCCGGCATAATTGTAGAAGGCGGCCTGGGATTGCCTCGCCCTTGCCGGTTCGTTTTCGCCGTTGAGGGGGTCCCGACAAGCAGATCGGA
>DAOUDQ010000237.1:0-1979 GCA_034431045.1 Dehalococcoidia bacterium
AAAGCCAACCAGGAGCTCTTCGGTCACTCCTGCCGCCGCGCTCCGCTGTCATACCAGAACGTGGCCCCGGCCTATCTGCTGCGCTGCTTTGAGTGGACAGGCAACCGGGCGTACCGCGCCGCTGCGGCCGCTCACCTGGAAAGTGCCATCCAGTGGCTACAGGAATGCGAGTCCCTGCCCCCTGAGAGGCAGGCGAGCCGCCAATACCAGCAGAAATTCGCTCCGCACGTGCAGGGGTTCCCCTTCTTCGCCGTGCCGCACATCCTGGCCAGCCTCGGCGACCCTGCGGACAAGGTCGAGGTGTTCCCGTACCTCGCCAATCTGGGCAGGGACGGGGAGTGTCCCATCTACGTCAAAAAGAAAGCCGGGGAGGACGTTCAACTACTGGTTCAGGTCATTAACGTCAGATCGGAGCCGTCCGACGATCCGGCTGTTCGGATCATCGGGCCGGATGGCAAGGACGCGCCGAAGGCACGCGCGGAGAAGGTGCCGTCTCACCGGGCGATGGTGTTCCGAATCTCCATTCCCGCTGAGGCTCCGGCAGGCGCATACCGCGTCTCGCTAGGCTCTAATCGCTTTGTGGTCGTCGGCTCCAACACCGACAATATCGTGGCCTCGTTCCCGGATGGCACCTACTTCGGTCACCGGGGCGGGTGTGGATATGGTTTGACGCAGGGCAAGCCGTACTACTTTCAGGTGCGGGAAGGGCAGGAAACATTCTCGCTCAAGGTCAGCCGCCCGGTCCGGCTCTTCGATCCCACAGGCAAGGAGGGCGAGGAGGCCCGCGAGCGGACGGGGCGGATTGTGGTCCCGACAGAGGGCAAGTCCGGCCTGTGGTCCTTCATCCCCGGCCCGGCGACGTTCGTCCGGTTCGAGAATCTCGTCCCGGTTGTTGCCTTTGGCGACCCGAAGCGTTTCTTTGTGCCGGCCGGCATTTCCCAAGCCAAGCCGGAAGACGAGTGGCAGGCGCCTGCCGAGGAGGGACTGGTGGACGGGCGCTTCGGACGGGGCCTACACATCACGGGCAAAGTCTGGCAAGCTAGCTGGGACGCGCTTCCGGAGGCGAAGCAATTCCGGTTTCCCGAGGGGACTATCGAATGCTTCATCCGCACCGACTGGTCCACCCGGTGGTATCCGGAGCGGTCGATCCAGCCGTTCTGGACAGCGCTGCCGCTGTATTTCGGCTACCGCAACCAGCCAGTATGGGATCAGTCGGACATGTTCCTGACGTGGGTGCAGTTCCATCCGGCCTGGGAGAACAGAGGGGCAGGCTGGCTACTCCGAGCCAGTGCCTATGCGGCGTTCGAGGCGGGAGAGTGGAACCACATCGCCTGCACATGGACGACGGAGCCTCCCCGCTACGTGATTTGGCGCAACGGCAAGAAGATCGCCGAGCTCACCAGCCCAGCGCCGGAGCGCAAGGGCACCGGCGTAGTAACGCTCGGGCCCCTCACAGCCACGTACGACGAGCTGCGCATCTCTCGCGTCGCGCGCTACGAGGGCGAGTTCGCCCCGCCGGACAGCCCCTTCGCGGCAGATTCCGATACGGTGCTGCTCTTCCACTTCGACGACGACCTACGCAGTTCAGCTCCGGGGCCGGCTGTTGCGTTCATCAGGAGCAAGTAATGCACCCTTGTTGAGCCAGATATCCACTCGCGGCGTATCCCAGTTGTAAGGCTTGTCCAGGATATCCACATCGCCGTCGCCGTCCAGATCGCCTACCTTCGAGTCGTGGTTGCCGTAGCCAGTGGCGACCACCGTCGTAGTGAAATCGCCGGTGCCATCGCCCAGGAAGATCCACATCTTGGCATCCTCGTTGCCGGCGTTGAGTCGCATCTCGGCGCAGAAGATGTCCAGGTTGCCGTCGCCGTTGAAGTCAGCCACCGCGAGGCTGTGTCCGTGGTCCACATCAAAGCCCAGCAAGTCGTGGCCAACCCAGGAGTCGCCTGTCCCCTCGTACCACTTCAAGCGGCCCTTGC
>DAOUDQ010000238.1:0-10338 GCA_034431045.1 Dehalococcoidia bacterium
CATCACTCTTCAGGCCAACAAGCTGTCGGACTGGACTGACGACCCGGCGGTAGCCGAGCACCACCGGATCATGAAGGAGTACGGTGACCATCCCCCCGGTAACTTCACCATAGCCGGCCAAGAGGCCGCGGTATTGACCGTCGAGACCCTGGGCGCGACCTGTGACAACCTGACGCGACAGGGCCTGATGGACGCCGTCCACTCCTTTAAGGACTACCAGCTCGAGCTCATCTTGCCGGGCATCACCATGACTTTCAGCCCGACGGACCACCTGGGCGTCGAAGACATGAGGATGCTGAGGGCTACGGTGGTGGACGGCAAGGGCAAGTGGGAGTACTTCGGGGAGGTAATCTCGTTCAGGGACTAGAGGGCAATCTTTGGGGGCGGCCAGACGCCGCTCAGGTCGCCACGTCTGTTCGCCCAGCCGCTAGGGGACCTCGATGACGCTGAGGGCCTCCTGAAGGATGGAGAGGGTAGCTGGGAGTACTTCGGCTCGCTGGCGCACCCGGAGCAACCATAGCCAACGAGGAGTAAAGTCGGGCCGCGTCCCGTCAAGTGGTGTAAAGCGTATTCTGTGGAGACAAAAGTGCAGGTTTGGGCCGAAGGTCACATGACGGACGACGGTGTCGAGCTTGAAGACCTCTTGTTCGAGGCCCTGGCCGCCCCCCAGCCAGAGTCCTAGCGCTTTGTGAAACGGTAATGCTGGATAGGGCGGTGCCCAGGCGGCGGATGTCGCAGGAGCTTAAGGAGGTGGACAGCGGCTATGGGTAGGCTCGATGGGAAAGTAGCGATCGTTACGGGCGGCGCCTCGGGGATCGGCAAGCGCACGGCCGAGGTGTTTGTGGAGGAGGGGGCCCGCGTCATCATCGCCGACCTCAACGGCGACGGCGTGGCAGCGATGGTCGGCCAGCTTGGTGACAACTACGCCGACGGCGTGCAACTCGACATCCGCGACGAAGAGGCGGTCAGCCGGATGGTGGATCAGGCTTTTCGGCGCTTCGGGCGGCTCGACATCGCCTTCAACAATGCTGGCATTGGGGGCTTCAGCCCCATCCATCAGTACCCGGTCGAAGAGTGGGAGCGGATCGTTGGCGTGTGCCTTACCGGCACCTTCCTCTGCATTAAGCACGAAGCGATGCGCCTGATCGGCCAGGGGCAGGGCGGCAGCGTCATCAACGTCGCCAGCCTCAGCGCCATCCAGCCTAGGGAAGGCTTCGCCGCGTACTGCTCGGCGAAAGGCGGGGTGGCCATGCTCACAAAGGTGGCCGCGCTCGAACTCGGGCGGCACCGCATCCGTGTGAATAGCATCGGCCCTGGCCTCATCCGCACGCCTCTCACCCAGCCGCTGACGAGCGTCCCCGGCCTCGAAGAGGCGTTCGTCCAGGAGACGCCCATCGGCCGCGTCGGCGAACCCGAAGACGTTGCTCGCCTCGCCGTCTACCTCGCGTCCGATGAATCCTCGCTGATGACCGGCCAGACCCTCTTCATCGACGGTGGTATGAGCCTGAAGAAGTACCCTGAACTGTTCAGCTTCTTTCGCCTGATGGCTGGGGAGCAAGCCTAAGCCCGCAGGGAGCAAACAGATTATTTCCTCTCGGCCAGCGCCCCGATGATCTCGCGGCAGAAGGCGCCCAGGTCGCTGGGCTGACGCGAGGTGATGATGTTGCCGTCGCGCACCACCTCCGCATCGACGCGGTCGGCGCCGGCGTTGCGCACGTCGTCGGCGATGGCGTAGTAGCAGGTAACCCGCTTGCCCTTGAGAATACCGGCTGAGACCAGCACCCAGGGGCGTGACAGATGGCGGCCACCACTTTGCCCTGCTGGTAGGCCTCTCGCACCAGGCGCAGGACGGGTGGATAGCGGCGAAGCCTGTCGGGGGCGTAGCCGCCGGGCACGATGACGGCGTCCACCTCTTCGGCCCTCACCTGGTCGATAGTGGTCTCCACGGTCAGCGGGTATCCCTTGAGGCCAGTATAGCTGGCACTGCTGCCTGTCCCCACGATCACCACCTCCGCCCGCTTCTCTCGCAGGCGACCCCCGGGCCAGCCCCGCCAGAACAGCCGCCTCGCTCTCACCCCTGGCTATTGCCTCCAGGATCGCCCGGCCCGTTACGCCCAGGATGTCCGTGGCCACCGACCCCAGCTTCAGGTTGGTCCCCTCCAGCTCCCCAACCCGAGCACCTCCCCAGTGACGCCCGCGCCCGCACTGTCTTCCCTTGTCGGCCCTGGCGCCTGCGACAACCATGAGGGCGCTGAGACGGCGGTAGCTCTTGGAGCACCCAAGCCGTGAGATTCGTTGCGGCTCGAGGCATGGCGCGATAGAATGGGGACAACCGCGCCCCTCGCCGAAAGGAGAGAGAGATGGCCAAACCCAACAATCCTCTTATGGAGCTCGACGCGCGGCGGCAGCCCATCTTTGCCGACCCCCAACGAGACTACCACCACCTGATGGCCATTCATTCCTTCCGGCGCACCAAGAGCGGCGTGCGCTTCCGCTTGGACAGTGAAGACGGCAGCCTCGCCCATCTCATTCTGACCTTCGTCCGGCCGGAGGTCATTCGCTTTCAGCTGTTCCGGGAGGAGCCGCCGCCTCGGACGACGCCCATGCTCCTGCCTCAGCAGCCCTCGCCCGTGAATGTGGAGCTGCGCTCAGACGGCCAGGGCGTAACCCTGACCAGCGCCAGTCTGCGTCTGCGGGCGGAACGCCAGCCCTGGCAGCTCGCTGTATACGACAAGGAAGGACGGCAGGTGTGCAGCCAACAACGGCAGGACAGAGCCATGATGGGCTATGTCGCCTACCCTACGGGCTACTCAAGCGACGATGAGGGAAACGTAGCTTTCCACGAAGCCTTTTCCCTGGCGGTAGATGAGCAGCTGTTTGGCCTGGGCATGCAGTACGGCCCGCTGGATAAGCGGGGGCAGCGCCTGATTTCTTGGACACGCGACACCTACGGCTTCACCAGCAGCGGCATCACCTATCTGAACGTGCCCTTCTTCATGAGCAGCCGCGGCTACGGCATCTTCATTAACCACACCAGCCCCATCACCTACGAGCTGGGCTGCCCATCCTGGCAGACGGCCGCCTTTCAGGTTGAAGACCCCTACCTGGATTACTTCTTCATCTATGGCCCCCACCCCAAGGACATCCTCGCCCGCTATACAGAGCTGACCGGCAGGGCGCCGCTACCGCCCCTGTGGTCATTCGGCATGTGGATGTCTCGCTGCAGGTATGCCAGTCGGCAGCAAGTGGAGGAGGTGATCTCTGGCCTGCGGGAGCTGGGCATCCCCTGCGACGTCATCAATCTCGACCCCCGCTGGCTCAAGGAGACCAAGACACGAGTCGCCCCCGCCTGCGACTTCGTCTGGAACGAGGAGGACTTTCCCGATCGCCCTGGCCTTATTCGCTGGCTGACCGACAAGGGGGTGAAGCTCTGCCTGTGGGTCAACCCTTACATTTGGCCCGGCACCCCCATGTATGAGGAGGGACGGAAGCGCGGTTACCTGGTTGGGACCAGGGAGGATGGGGTGGCCCGTCCTATTGGCTACCCTGACACGGGCATAGTCGATTTCACGAACCCACGCGCCGTGCGCTGGTGGCAAGACAAGCATCGCCCCTACCTGCGTGAAGGGGTCGCCACCTTCAAGCCGGACTACGGCGAGGCCGTGCCCGAGGATGCTCTGTTCGCCAATGGCAAGACAGGCAAGGAACTGCACAACGCCTATACCCTGCTCTACAACCGTGCGGTGTTTGAGGTCATCGCCCAGGAACGGGGCGAAAGCCTCGTCTGGGGACGCTCGGGCTATGCTGGCTCCCAGCGCTATCCCCTGAACTGGGCGGGCGACTCTCCTTCCACTTTCGAGGGGATGGCCGCCGCCCTGCGGGCTGGCCTCAGCACGGGCCTGTCGGGCATCCCCTTCTGGAGCCACGACATCGGCGGCTTCTGGACTGGTGGGCACGTTGGAGCGCCCAGTCCCGAGCTGTACGTCCGCTGGGCCCAGTTCGGCCTCCTCTCCTCCCACGCCCGCTTTCATGGCACTAGCCCCCGCGAGCCCTGGCACTACGGTGAACGGGCGGTGGCCATCGTGCGGGAGTTCGCCCGCCTGCGCTATCGCCTTCTTCCCTATCTCTACGCCCTGGCCCACGAGGCCTCCCGAACCGGCGTGCCCGTCGTCCGGCCTCTCTTTCTGGAGTACGCGGATGACCCCGGCGCCTACCGGGCGGAGCTTGAATATATGCTGGGGCCCTACCTGCTGGTGGCCCCCGTCTTCGACCCGCAGGGGCATTGTCGCTTCTACCTGCCGGCGCGCCAGTGGTATGATTTCTGGAGCAACGAGCGGCTGGAAGGCCCCGCCTATCGACAGGTGACGGTGCCCCTGGAACGCATGCCCCTGTTCGTCAGGGGCGACTCCATCCTGCCCCTCGCTCCGGCCATGGACTTCGTGGGGCAGAAGCCCTGGGAGCCAATCCAGCTCGACGTGCGGCTGGAGGGGGAAGCAACCTTCTCGTTCCCCAACCCCCACCGGCCGGTGGAGGTGCGGGCGGAGCGCCGCGGCGACGCCGTCGCCTTGGAGATAGGGGAGGCGGAGCAGACCCTGGAGATACGATTCCTGACGCCCGGCCGCCTGCGCGATGTCCGTTTCTCCGGTGCGGCCTCCGAGACGGCCTGGCGGGAGGCCGACGGTATGACGGTGGTCAGGCTGCGGGCGAACGGCCGCTGCTCACTGACGGCCGTCGCAGCCAAGCAGCGTTAGCGCCAGGGCCTGCCCCCCTTCTCTCCCAGTTCCAGAAGTATGGCCTCAAAGCGGGGCGTACCTGTGTCAGAAGAGGAGGTGCAGTCTATGGATTTGACAGGCAGAAAGGCGTTGGTCACTGGTGCGAGCCGTGGTATTGGTAGGGCGACGGCTTTGCTTTTGGCCCAGGAAAGGGCGAGTGTTGCGATCAATTATGTGAGTAACGAAGGAGCGGCCAGGGAGGTAGAGGAGCAAATCCGGGCAATGGGCGGTAGAACCCTGGTGCTGCAGGCCGATGTTGGTGACCGTGAACAGGTGGAGGCTATGTTCCGCAGCATCCAGCAGCAATGGGGTGGGTTGGATGTGCTGATCAACAATGCCGGTGGCCGCTCCGATGGCTCGCTTCTGGAGGTCGACGAGTCTGCCTGGCAACAGGCGCTCGGGGTTCATCTTCTCGGAACAGTGCGCTGCTGCCGCTTGGCCTTACCAGCCATGATCGAGAAAAGAGAGGGGGTGATTATCAACATAGGTTCGACAGCTGGACTGCGAGGCGTGAAGAATATGGCAGCCTATGCCACGGTCAAAGCAGCGGTGATGCACCTAACCCGCTGTCTGGCTGTGGAAGCTAGCGAGCATAATGTGCGGGTCAACTGCGTGGCACCGGGGATTACTGACACGGATTTTCACGCTGTCACTCCGCCTGAATTCATAAAGCATTCCATAGACAACCGCATTGTGCTCCATCGGCTGGGCAGGCCTGAAGAAGTAGCTCAGGCGATCGTTTTCCTCGTGAAGAATGACTACATTACTGGCGAGGTTGTGACGGTCGATGGAGGATTGACCATGCGCATAGCCTGAGCGGGAGGGGGAGAGTTTCCGTGGGCAAAAACACGCTTAAAGGCGGAGCTATTGCTTTAGAGTGCGTCGGTTTGATCGCCGGCGGATTCTTGCTTTACTGGTTTGTCAGACCAAACAGGGCTTCTGTCAACCCAGGTCTGGAAATGGAAACCTGGGACATCGTCGCTGATGGCACTCACAATGCCAATACCGACCTGATCTACTGGAACAATTCTTTCTACCTCGTGCATCAGACCTCTCCTTACCACTTTGGCACCAAACGAAGCCGATTGATCATCCGCCAATCGAGCGATGCCCATAACTGGGAGACAGTAGCTGAATTCCGAGTCCCGGAAGCAGAACTAAGGGATCCGAAGTTCGCGGCGGTTGGAAATAGACTGTTCTTGTATGCATTGAAGAACGTGCGGTGGACGGCGGAACCCCATACCACCCTCTACACATTCAGCGAAGATGGGAGTACTTGGCGCCCCTTTGTGGATATCGCTCCAGAAGGCTGGCTGTTCTGGCGACCGAAAACGTGTGACTCGGTTACTTGGTACGTGCCGGCCTACTGGCATGAACACGGAGAATCGATCCTGCTGCAATCAAACGACGGCATAAACTGGTCTACGGTCTCACGGATCTACGAAGGAGAAAGAAACGACGAGACAGCCATCGAGTTTCTGCCGGACAGGAGAATTGTCGCCACAAGCCGGCTGGAGGGTAGCGGGAGCATATTTGGAGACGCACAGGCATCGACGCTCATCGCCGTAGCATCACCACCTTACAGCGACTGGTCTTACACGAAGAGCCAAATTACTAGACTGGACGGGCCTTGCCTGTTGCCCTATGGCGGAAAGATATTCGCGATAGGCCGCTACCAAGCGGACCGCACGCCAACCGTTTCAGAGCAGGGAAGCATTTTCAGCAAGAAACGCACCTCTCTGTTTCTTGTCAAAGAAGACAGCTTGACGTACCTGTCAGACTTGCCCAGCGCTGGAGATACATCATACGCCGGCGCGGTGATCCTCGGGGATGCACTCTATGTTTGCTATTACACCAGTCCGATCGGCAGGGACTATCCTTGGATACTAGGTATGCTCACCGCCACCAACATCAGAATGGCGAAAATGCCCCTTTCCAGCCTGGCAGCGCTCGCTGAGTCTCCCCCTACCATTGTAGGCCGCTAGCAGCTTTCGGAATCTGCATAAGCAGTTCGCAACGGACGCTTGAAGGGTTGCCCCGATCCGCCCTGGGGGCTCTAGCCTACCGCACACAGGATCCGTCTGAACACGAGGCCCTGATTGACAATCCGGAGCATGTGCTGCACCCTGCCGGTTCTGGCTCATCATGATGACCACCGCCTGGATGGCGGCCAGCATGGCTCAGCTCAGGTGGAGCAGTCTGTTGATCCTTGCTAACCCGTGCGCTTGCAGTTCGCCAACCATCAGGCGAGTCTCCACGCGGCGACGCCTCGTGCTAGACTACCTGTTGTGAGGTGCCACATATGGTCTGCGCGGCGCAGGAACTTGCCCCCCGTCTATGACTTGCTGGGCATCTGCTTCACCACCCCCCGCGAGTACTTCGTCAACCAGACAGAGCACGACGCGACATACCGGTTCGGCCAGACACGCATCATCGAGATCGATGGTCGCGTCGTCTCCCACGTCCGCCTCTTCCACCGGCAGATGCTCGTGCGGGGTGTGGCGCTGCCCGTCGGCGGCGTCGGCTCGGTGGCCACGCATCCCGACTACCAGCGGCGCGGCTTCGCCACCGCCCTCCTGCAGGACGCCATCGAGCGGATGGAGAGAGCTGGATACGCTCTCTCGTTCCTGTGGACCGCCCTCGCCCCGTTCTACGAGCGTCTGGGCTGGCGTGTGGTGCTGCAGCCCATCTACGCAGCGCAGGCCGAGGAGGTGGCGCGCCTGTCCACGCCAGCGACCGTGAGCGTCCGTCTATTCACGGGCGCCGACCTGTTTGCCGTGGCCCGCATCTACCGTCGCGCCACGGAGGGCAGCACAGGGTCCATCGTGCGCACCCTGCGCTACTGGCGCGACCATATGACCTGGGTGCACGATGATCCTGAGGGCTTCCTGCTGGCCGAGAGGAGAGGGCAAGTAGTGGCCTACGTGCGGAGCAAGGTCGAGGTGGGCAATCACCTGCGCCTGTTGGAGGGGGAAGCGCTCCCCGGCGCCGAGTCGGCCCTGAAGATCCTCGTCGCCGAACTGGGCCGCCTGGCAGTCCGCCGGGGGCTGACGCCGGTGCTGGGCGTCATCCCTCCAGGCCATCCCCTAGGTCAGTTTCTGGAGAGCCTGCCTTCTACGTATGTCGCCACCAACGCTGCCTTGCCGACGATGGTTCGGCCTATCACCAAAGACGGCGAGGCCATCTTCTCGACGAGCGAGCCCTTCCGCTTCTGGCACAGCGATCTGATCTAGGCTGGTTCAATCTCGTGGCGGGCGGGAGGTGAATGGAGGCTGGGAGCGGCACTTGCCCGACCGGCGAGACATCTCCAATATGGGGCCCCTGAACAAGTACGACGCCTTCCTCATCCTAGTCACGGCGCCCGTGAGCTGCAGCATGCCCATCGCCCCCTAGAGCGCGGCGGGGCTTGTCGCCCTCACCGCAGCCGCCTGGTACGCCAGGAGGCGGTGGCTCAGGTAGGTATTGGTAGACCTACACGTTCGCTGTGGACGGAGAGCTAGGCGACGACGGTGTCCGCCTTGTCGATACGGTGGAGTGACCGAGAACACCGGGTTTGCGGCGTATTGAATACCCGGTAAGAGCCCTCTCCGACCAAAGGCGGACAAAGCGTCACGTCGAGACATGATGCCGACGTCTTGGGCCTCCTAGGCCCGCTGGCGGCACATCCTACCTTTCTCCGCGGCTCACCGAATTGCTTCGTGTTCAAATCACCTCTTCGGGGCCGTCACCGGGAACATTTCACCAGCGTTATTCGTCACAGGCTGAAGGGAGGCGAGATACCATGAGGACTCTTTTGTTCGTCTTCGCTATCGGTTGCGCTGCATTCTTCGGCTTGTATGTCCTAGCCCCCAGGCCGCCCTGGGGAGAGATGGGAGATGACCTGGCCGATGGGATTGACAGCCTCGTGAGCAAGCTGCTCGGCGAGGGAGAAGAGCGGCCGGGGCTGGTCGCTCCAGCCATCCCCACACGTTCACCGGAGCCGTCTCCAACCCCTGGGCCACCCGTCTATGACGGCATCTTCGGTGTGGGCCGGGAGGTCCAGGTGGCCCAGACGGGGGGCTGTCTCAATGTTCGCACCTACCCCAGGGTAGATGCGCCGGTGTGGGCCTGTCTCCCGGATGGGACCGTCCTGGAGATCGTCCTTGGCCCCATCTATTCCAACGGCCTCTGGTGGTGGGCGGCAGCCCAGCAGGGTTGGGTGGCAGACCCGTACCTGGCAGCAGTGGACGAGGAGCCGATAACCGCCCAGAGCGTGGCTCGATTGTCCTAGACTCATCTCGCATCACATGGATCACGGTCTGGGCCAGAGCATGTCATAGCCACTGGTGGACAGAACGCATCCGGCCACCGTGAGTTGCGTATCTTTTAGCCAAAAGATACCGGCTATAGACCATATCTTTTCGGGAAAAGATTTCGGATATATCCCATATCTGTCGCATAAAAGATGAGCCCTGGATTAAGAGCCTTGACACCGATGTGAGGGTTCACTACGATACTGTCGCCTGCAGACGATTCTACACATGCGAACTTGTAGCAAGTCGCCGGGGTTCTCCAATCTGCGAGTAGGTCGCTGAGACCCAGCGGTTTCCTAAACCGCGCGTCGCGGGTTCGAGTCCCGCCAGGGGCCCCACCCTCGTTGTAGGAGCGCCAGGGACAGCTTCCGCATAGCCGCCCTTCCCTAGCCTCGCCCATCCCCCACCTGCGCAGCCCTTTCGGCCGCCGCCCATCCTTGCTAGACTGGGATTAGGGCCATGAGCTACGTCTTCATGAAGGTCCTGGAGTCGGCCCCTCGCCGATACGACCTGGGAATACGAATCCTCTCCCTGGGACGAATCGGCAGGGTGCACCAGGAAATGGCGGAGAGAGGCGTGAGCGATGCCAGCCGCGCTCTGGACATCGGCTGCGGCACTGGCTCCCTGGCTATAGCCTGTGCCCGCCGCGGCGCCCAGGTCACAGGCATCGACATCTCCCCTCAGATGCTGGACATCGCTCGCCGAAAGGTGGCGAAGGCACAGCTAGAGGGCAGCATCGCTCTCCTCCAGATGAGCGCCATCGAGCTGGATGAGAGGTTTGAGCCCCAGAGCTTCGACACCATCATGAGCAGCCTCACCTTCAGCGAGCTATCGGACGACGAGCAGCGATTCGTCCTCCGCCAGTGCCATCGCCTGCTGAGAAACGACGGCCGCCTGATCATCGCCGATGAGACCGTGCCTCCCTCCTGGCCAAAACGTTTGCTTCACTTGTTGGTGCGGCTGCCCCTGGTGGCCCTAACCTATGTCCTGACCCAGACCACTACCAGGGCCGTGACCCACCTGGAGAGCAAGATAGCCGACGCCGGCTTTCGAATAGAGTGGGCGAATACCAGCCTTCTGGGCGACTTCAGGATTATCGGGGCGATCAGGCGCTGAGCGAGACACGAGCGTGAAAATCGTAAAGCTTCTGGCTGACTTTCTGAGCGACGTTCTCCAGACTGCCCTCCGAGCGCTTCCCTCTCCCGTCAAGACTGGCCTAAGGAAGATCGGCAACCCCGACCGCCAATCGCCCGTCTTCCTCACCTGCAACTTCG
>DAOUDQ010000239.1:0-10593 GCA_034431045.1 Dehalococcoidia bacterium
GTTATCCAGATCCAGGGTAAGTTCCTCATCGACGATCATACGGGAGGAGATGGCTGGGGGCGCTGCCTGGGACCGGCGCAGCACCGCTCGGGTGCGGGCCACCAGTTCCAGAGGGCTGAAGGGCTTGACGATGTAGTCGTCGGCCCCCAGCTCCAGGCCCTTGAGGCGATCCACCTCCTCACCCTTCACGGTGAGCATGAGGATAGGCACGTCGGAGATCGCCCGCAGGCGGCGGCAGACCTCGAAGCCGCTCATCCCTGGCAGACCCACGTCCAACACAACCACATCCGGCGGCCCTACCTGGAAGAGCTTCAGGGCCGACTCGCCATCGGCGGCCGCTATCACCTCGCTCCCCGGCCACTGAAGGCTGAAGGTGAGCTCGATGACCTCCACCACATCCGGCTCGTCATCGACGACCAGAATCCTCACGACCGTCCCCCTTAGGAAGGGTGAAAAAGAAGGTGCTACCGCGACCGCCCTGGCTCTTCACCCAGAGCCGCCCTCCGTGCAACTCCACCACCGTCTTGGCGATAGCCAAGCCCAAGCCAGCGCCCGTCCTCTCCCCTGACCCACGGGAGTTGGAATAGAAGCGCTCGAAGATCTGACTCTGCTGCGCCAGAGGGATGCCGGGACCATCGTCGGCGACGCTCACCAGGTACTCTCGACCCTCGTCCTGGAGGGCCACCTTAATGTGACCGTGGCGAGGGGTGAACTTGCAGGAGTTAGAAAGCAGGTTCATCAGCACTTGCTCCAAACGCCCCCGGTCGACCAGCACCGGGCAGGAAGAAGGAGGGGTTTCCACCTCCAGCACCTGCTCCTTGCCCCCAGTCAGCGGCTCGATGGCTGCCGCGCCCTCCTCTACGATCGTCTTCAGGTCCCAGGGCTCACGCGAGAGACTGACCTCCCCCCTATGTAGACGGGCCAGGTCCAGTAGTTCTTCCACCAGGCCCTGAAGGCGCTGGGTATTGCGGGCAATGCTGCTTATCAGGCTGTCCGCTGCCTTGCGCCCCTTAGCCGGCGAGGCCGTAAGCAGGTCAGCAGCAGCCCTGATGGAGGTGATGGGGGTGAGAAGCTGATGAGAGATGGTGGCCAGAAACTCGTCCTTGAAGCGGTTGGCTTCGGCCAGGGCCTGAGCGCGGCTGACCTCTGACCAGAGGCGGGCGTTCTCCAGAACAATGGCGATCTGGTTGGCCACCGCCTGGAGAAAGCGGAGGTCGGCGGCAGAAAACGCTCCCTGGCGGCGAAGGTTCACCAGAATGAGGGCTCCCAGGACAGAGTCCTTGGCGATCAAGGGAGCGCACATGGCGCTACGGGGCTGGCGCACACCGGAGCGGGCCCCTTCGAAGTAGGCTCGATTCTCCTTCCGCAGGTTGGCAGTGGTCGAGGCTATTTCTTCAGGGCTGGCGCAAAGGAGGGCCTGCCTTCGCTGAAAGACCTTGCCCATGATGGCCTCTCCCGGCTTCAGCCGCACACGGGACAGGGGCTCTGTCTCGTAGCCAATGGAGGCCCTGGCCATCAGGCAATCCTCGTCGGGGTTGTAGAGGAAGAGAGCGCCGGCATCGGCCGCCTCGTAGAGAGCGATGCTGCGGGCAAGAACGGTCTTGAGCAGGCTATCCAGGTCGGTGGCCTGGGCAAAGGCCTTGGATAGGTCCAGCAGGGTGGCCAGTTCTTCTGCGCTCTGCCTCGCCGTATCGGCCCGCCCCCTCATCTCGTCCGTGGTCATCGCCGCTCCTCAACAGATACGCGGCAGCATCTCCCCCACCAGCATGTGGACGATGCGCGTGCCGCCAATGGTTGTCTTCATCAGAACCTTTCCCTCAGGCTCGGCGACTACCTCCCCAATGATCGCCGCCTCTTCACCGTACCTTGTCCCTCGCATGATGGCCAGGACCTTTTCAGCATCTTCAGGCCCGACGATAGCCACCAGCTTGCCCTCGTTGGCCACGTACAGAGGGTCGAAGCCCAGCATCTCGCAGGCAGCCCATACGCCATCCTTGACGGGTATCTTTGGCTCATCGATCTGGATGCCAACCCCCGACTGCTGGGCTATCTCGTTGAGAGAGGTTGCCAGGCCGCCACGAGTGGGGTCGCGCAGGACGTGGACGTTGGCGCTGGCCGCCAGCATGGCCGCCACCAGGCCGTTCAAGGGAGCGACATCGCTGGCCACCGGCGCCTCGAACTCCAGCCCCTCCCGCTGGCAGAGCACGGCGATGCCGTGGTCGCCGATGCTCCCCGAGAGGATGATTGCGTCGCCCACGCGGGCCCTGCCGCCACCGATCTCCACCCCCGGCGGCACCAGGCCCAGGCCAGCCGTGTTAAGGAAGAGCCCGTCGGCGGCGCCCCCCTCCACCACCTTCGTATCGCCGGTCACGATCTGCACGCCCGCCTCGGCCGCCGCCTGGCGCATCGACTGCACCACCGCCCTCATGGTGGGCAGCGACAGCCCCTCCTCGATGACGAAGCTGGCCGAAAGGTACAGGGGCTTCGCCCCCACCATGGCCAGGTCGTTGACCGTGCCGCAAACCGCCAGGCGGCCGATGTCGCCCCCCTTGAAGAAGAGGGGCTTTACCACGTAGGAGTCGGTGGTGAAGGCCAGGCGGGGGCCGCTGCCGTCCCTGCTCAGGGCAAACACGGCCGAGTCGTTGAGCTGGTCGAGGATGGGGTTGGCCCAGGGCGGAACGAACTCCTTGGCCACCAGTTCGTGGCTGAGGCGGCCGCCGCTGCCATGAGCCAGTAGGATCTTGCTCGTTCTTGCCGTGGTTCTTCTTGCCATAGCCTCCCTTAGCGTGACCCGTATTGATACCAGCCGGCGCAGGTGCCCTCGCTGGAGACCATGCAGGGGCCTACTGGCCTCTCGGGGGTGCAGACCCCAGCGAACAGGGGACACTCCGGTGGCGTCTTGACCCCCCGCAGGATATCGCCGCACAGACAGCCCTTGTGCTCCTTGGTGGGCGGAGGGTTGATGGCAAAGGCCTCCTCGGCGTCGAAGCGCCTGTACTCCGGCCGCAGCTTCAGCCCGCTGCCAGGGATGCGCCCCAGCCCCCGCCAGTCGGCGTCGCTGGTCTCGAACACCCGCGACAGCAGCTCCCGCGCCAAGGGGGTACCCTCCGGCCGCACCCCTCGCCGATACTGGATCTCCACCTCTGCCCGCCCCTCAGCGATCTGGCGCACCAGCATGTCGATGCCCTGGAGGACGTCCAACGGCTCGAAGCCGGTGATCACGCAGGGAACGCCGTACTGTTGGGGGATGAACTGGTAGGGCTGTGAGCCGATGACTACGCTCACATGGCCGGGGCAGATGAAGCCGTCGATGCGCACCTCTCCCGCCTCCAGTAGAGCCCGCATGGCGGGCGGGATGAGCTTGTGCACCGAGATCAGGTAGAAGTTCTTGAGCCCCAGCCCCTCGGCCTCCAGAAGCGAGGCAGCGATGGTGGGAGCGGTGGTCTCGAAGCCCACGGCGAAGAATATGACAGGCCGTCGGGGATTGTCGCGGGCCATACATACGGCGTCGCGAGCAGAATAGACCACCCGCACGTCGCTGCCATCGGCCTTGGCCTGCTGGAGGCTCTGGTAACTTCCTGGCACCTTCATCATGTCACCGAAGGTGGCCAGGGTTACCCCCGGCTGCTCGGCCAGGGCGATGGCCTTGTCGATATCGGCGTTGATGGTGACACAGACGGGGCAGCCCGGCCCCGAAAGCATGCTCAGCGGCGGCGGCAGGAGCTGGCGAATGCCGTGGCGGAAGATGGCCACGGTGTGGGTTCCACACACCTCCATCAGATTCACCGACTGGCTGGTGACGCGCTCGATCGCCGCCACCAGCCCGCGGGCGGCGGCAGCGTCGTGGAACTCCTGCACGTAGCGCACCATTATGCTTCCGCCCTCCCGGCCTCGGCCATCTCGGCCAGAAGGCGCAAGGTCTCCTCGGCCTCCGCCTCGTCCACCCTCTGGAGGGCGTAGCCAGCGTGGAGGAGAACGTAGTCGCCCACCTGGACATCGGGCAGGAGCATGAAGCTCGCTTCCCGCACCACTCCCCCCAATTCCACCAGCCCAAGGCCCTCCTCGATCTGGATGACCCGCGCCGGTATGGCCAGGCACATGGCTAGCGCTCCTTCCCCCTCGACAGGCGAGCGTTGGCGATCACCGCCTGGCCCAGGGCGATGCCGCCGTCATTGGTGGGCACCTGGTGATGGCTCAGGGCCTCAAAGCCCTGGCTCTCCAGTCCGTCCAGGGTGCGGCCAAGAAGATAGATGTTCTGGAATACCCCGCCGCTAAGGGCAACCCGGTTGATGCCTGTCCTTTCCCTGGCGGCCCGGCTCACGCCGACGACGATGTCGGCGATGGTGTTGTGGAACTTGGCCGAGATCACCGCCACATCCACGCCCTGCCTCAGATCCAATACCACTCCCCGCAGTACAGGCGCCGGATCCATAATTATAGGATAGCTTGAAGGTCGGCTCCAGTCGTAGACCTCATCCACCCCGTCGGCGGCCAGCATCTCCAGCTCGATGGCCGCCTGCCCCTCATAGTTGACCACGCCGCGCACGCCCAGCAGGGCCGATACGGCATCGAACAATCGGCCGCAGCTGGAGGTAAGGGGGCAGTTCACCTTCCCCGCTATCATGCGGCGCACCAGGGCCAGCTCCGTCGCTTCAATCTGCGCCCACAGCTCCAGCGGCAGCCCCAGGGCCTCCTCACCGAAGGCGCTCAGAAGATGGCTTACCGCCATGCGGTAGGGCCGCTTGATAGCCGCCTCACCGCCGGGCAGGGGCACGTACTTGAAGTGCCCCAGGCGGCGAAAGCGGCGGCAGTCGGCCAGGAGGAACTCGCCGCCCCAGATGCGCCCATCCGTGCCGTAGCCGGTGCCGTCAAAGGCAACCCCGATCACCTCTCCATCCACCCCATTCTCGGCCATGCAGCTCACCACGTGGGCATGGTGATGCTGTACGGGCAGCGGGCGCAAGCCCTGGGCCTCCGCTAGCTCCAGGGCGTAGCGGCTGGCCAGATAATTGGGATGAAGGTCGTAGGCCACCGCCTGCGGATTCACCCGAAAGAGCTTCTGGAAATGCTCGACGGACGCTTGATAGCTGGCGAAGGTCTCGTAGTTCTCCATGTCGCCGATGTGCTGGCTAAGGAAGGCATAGGTGCCCTTGGTCAGGCAGAAGGTGTTCTTGAGCTCGGCCCCGCAGGCCAGGATCTCCTTCAGCTCCAGGTTCAGGCGCACAGGGAAGGGGGCATAGCCGCGGGAGCGGCGGATCACCGCCTCCCTGCCGCGAAAGAGGCGAGTGACTGAGTCGTCGCAGCGGACGTAAATATCGCGGTTGTGGAGGAGGAAGTAGTCGGCCAGTGGGCTTAGGCGCTCCAGGGCCTCCTGGTTGCCGATGGCGATAGGCTCCTCGGCCATGTTGCCACTAGTCATCACCAAGGCCACAGGCGCAGGTGTTGCCCCATCGCCCAGCAGGAGGTAGTGCAAGGGCGTGTAGGGCAGCATGACCCCCAGGGAATTGTTGGCGGGAGCTACCTCAGCGGCGACGGGCGAGCCCGGCTTGCGCCGCAGGAGCACGATGGGCCGCGCCGGCGACTCCAGGAGCTGGGCCTCGCCTTCGCTCACCCGACAGTAGCGGCGGACGGTGTTCACGTCCAGGGACATCACGGCGAAGGGCTTATCCACTCGCTGCTTGCGCTCGCGTAGGGTCGCCACTGCCCTCGCATTGGTGGCATCGCAGGCCAGGTGGAAGCCCCCCAGCCCCTTCACCGCTACGATCGCCCCCTCCGCCAGCAGGCGGCGGGCGACCTCGATGGGCTCTCCTTCGAGCGGCGCCTCAGCGGGGCGGGCGCCATTCCTGGCGAGCTCCAGGTGGGGGCCGCACAGGGGGCAGGCGTTGGGCTGAGCGTGGAAGCGCCTATCAGCAGGGTTGTGGTACTCCTCGTTGCAGTGGGGACACATGGTGAAGACGCTCATCGTCGTCTTGGGTCGGTCGTAGGGGATGTCGCTGATGATGGTGAAGCGAGGGCCGCAGTTAGTGCAGTTTATGAAGGGATAGGCCCAACGGCGGTCCTGGGGGTTCCAGAGTTCATTGAGGCAGTCGGCACAGCTGCAAATGTCTGGGGAGATTAGAACGAACTCGTTGCCCTCGCGGCTAGCCTCGATAATGAAGGAGGAGTAGCCAACAGGCGGAAGGAAGTTGGTCTCCACCCTTTCGATGACTGCCTGTGGAGGGGGATTGGCCCTGAGCTCGGCGATGAACCCCTCGATCCTTTGCCTTGCCCCCTCCACCTCGATAACCACGCCCTGGGTGGAGTTGAGGACCCAGCCGCTAAGCTGCTGCTCCTGGGCGAAGCGATAGACGAAGGGACGGAAGCCAACCCCCTGAACGATCCCTCGCACCACCACCTGCGCCCTGACAGCCACGGCAACCTACTACTCTACCTCTATGCTCTCAACCTGAATGCTGGGACCGGACACGGGTTCGATATCCAAGCGGGCCCCCTCGGCTATGGTCCCCTTGGCCTCCATCGCGATGAGTTCTCGCATCTGGTCAGCGCCGTAGAGGCTGCCGATCTTGAGGACAATGGCTACTATTCTTTGAGCGCCCTCCGCTTCGGCCACCCCTAGAGCGGTCTTGACAACATCTTGGGCTGCCGCTAGCTCATGCATGGAGGCCTCCCCCTAGTTAATTTTCCTATAAGATAATCTTCTAGCGCAAACGTCAGCGCCCCGATTGTACAAGCTCCCCCTAGCTTGTCGATACGAGAAGGACGCCCGCCCCTTGAAGGGAGAGCGAGTTTGAACGTACAATCTGGTCAGAGGGCAATGAGGGCCGGTAGCTCAGCGGAAGAGCTCCGGACTTTTAATCCGGGAGTCGTGGGTTCGAATCCCACCCGGCCCTCCAGGTCATCCACAGATGCGCTCCCGACGGCACAAAGGTGTGGCCAAGTTTACTCAGCAGGTCAACCGCAGGCTCGTCAGGCGGGTGCGGTTCGTTCAGGATGGCAGTGACCGCGAGGGCACAAGGCCCGCTGAGGGGCGCCGCACGTTTCGGACTCGACCTCCTTCTCCTTCGCCTAACCACCCTTAGACGAACAACCGGCGACTCCCAGCGGCTCGTTCCGCTGTATCCCTCAGCTGACGGGACCCAACGCCTGGTCGAGGTCGGCTATGAGATCCTCTGGGTCTTCGAGACCAACGCTGATCCGCATGATCCCGTCGCCCGCCCACTCGCGGACGGCCCTCTTCTGGTCCTCATCCAGGTAAGTCACGCTGTCTACATACAGTTCAGTGGGGTAGTAGAACAGCAGGCTCTGGTAGTCCCCCAGCGACGTGGCATAGGTAAACACCCGCACCTGCTGGACGAGGTTCACAGCCGTGTCCATGTCCATCTGCGCGACGACCATGCCTCCAAAGCCCGCCATCTGCCGCCGCGCAAGGTCGTGCTGCGGGTGGCTCTCCAGGCCGGGGTAGAGCACGCGCCTGACCTTCGGATCTTGCTCCAGGAAGCGAGCCACCGCCAGCGCGCTATCCTGATGCTTCTGCACCCGCAGCGAGAGAGTGGCGAGGCCCCGGTTGATGAGCCAGGCATTGAACGGGCTCATAGCGCCGCCGAGGTGGATAAGCATGCCCTCGCGGATCTTGTGGATGCCCTCTCGAGCTCCCACCACGATCCCACCCAGAGCGTCGCCATGCCCGCCCAGGTACTTGGTCATGCTGTGGAGGACGAAGTCCGCCCCGAGAGCCAGCGGCTTCTGCAAGACCGGCGTAGCGAAGGTGCTGTCGACCACAAGCGGTGCGCCCGCCTGGTGGGCGATGTCAGCGACGGCAGCGATGTCGGTCAGGCGAAGGATGGGGTTGGCAGGGGTTTCGATGTACACCAGCCTGGTGTTAGGTCGCAGGGCCCTATGTACAGCCTCGGCGTCGCTGGTGTCCACCAGGCTCACCTCGATCCCATAGCGGCCGGCGTACAACCCCAAGAGCTCCACGGTGCCCGCGTAGCACACGTCGCTAGCCACCACGTGGTCCCCGGCGCCCAGGAAAGTGAACAGCACGCTGGAGACGGTCGCCATGCCCGAGGCGAACGCCACCCCCGCTTCTCCGCCCTCCAGCGCGGCCATCTTCTCCTCGAGCGTGCGCACCGAGGGATTGCTCCAGCGGGTGTACACGTGCGGCGGCCTGTCTCCCCTGAGCAGGAGCGCGTCCATCAGGCGGGGGCCCGGCTCGGGCAACTTGAAGGTGCTCGTCATGTAGATGGGCGGCGTCACCGAGCCCGTGGCGGGGTCAGGTTCCTGACCAGCGTGAACAGCCTGCGTATCGAATCGGTACCCGCTCATGCCATTCTCCCCATAGAGGCAACGCGGCGTCGCTCAGGACGCCGCCCGGCTTCCCTAGTCCTGCCACTCAGCGGCCTCGAAGTCGGCCATGGTGCGCTGCCGAACTATGGCCAGGTAGTCAAGCAACTCCTTCTCCACCGCCGGGTCTAACTTCCGCCGCTCATGCTTCGCCAGGAGCTCACGCACTCGCTCCCGCGCCAACTCTAGCGCCGTCCTCGACCCCTTACGCTCCCACGCCTCCCTACCCTCCCTGCGCAGCAACCTCGGCAGGAAATGCTCCCGCCGATAGTGCTGGGCCGTGTGCAACTGGGCCAGATAATGGCCTTGCCAGCCCACCTCCTTGATGAGCTCCAGAGCGACGGTCTCTTCGCTCACCTCGATGCCACGCGCCAGCCTCAGCATGAGCCCACATAGCTCGTCGTCCAGCACCAGCAGAGGGTGACTCTCAGTAGTGGTGGATTCGAGAGTGCCACCGCAGGTGATGAAGTGCACGCCAGCGAGGACCGCGGGCAGCAGCGTGCTGACCCGTTCCAGCATGCATTGGAGGTCCAGCGTCTTGGCGTCGGTGGTGCCGCCTACACCGCGGCAGGGCAGACCGTAGTGGCGGGCCAGTTGCGCCGCCCCGGCGGTGATCAGACCGGTCTCTACCGCACCAAGAGCGACGTTGCCGGTCGCCATGTCGGCGATGGTAGACACGGTCCCATAGAGCACCGGCGTGCCCGGGGCGATGATTTGGGCCAGGGTGATGTGGGCCAGGACCTCGGCATTCTGCTGGGCCAGCAGTCCGGCCAGAGTCGCGGGAGCGGTGGCGCCGGACATCGCCTCCGGCGACATGGCGATGGGCTGGCCGTACTCAGCGAAAAAGAACATGCCCTCGAGCTGGAGCTTTATCATCTGGAGAGGACTCATCAGGGAGCAGATCCCGAAGAAGCGAGGCCGCCTCTTCAACTCCTCCTTCCCACCCACCGCAATCGCCATCATCTTCATCATGTCCTCGCTCGCCATCGCTCCATAGCACCCCATGCCGAACGACTTGCGACAGTTCTGGGCCCAGGCGAGGATAGCCTCCGCGTGGATGGTGGTCATGGGAATGTCGGTGGGCCAGATGTCCATCTGGCTGTTGTTGATATGATCAAGGGCATCGATCAGGCGGAGATGGTTGCGGAGATCGTCCAGCGTAGTGGGCCGAAGCTGCCCCGTCTCCGTATCCACGATGTTCGTCGGGGTGCCCAGCGCGGCGAAATTCACTTGGTCGGTGCCGATCTCCAGGCGGAAGCCTGGGTCCGCCCCGTAGAGTGTGAACTGCTTAGGCGCCTGGTCGATGGCCCAGCGCACCAGCTCCTCCGGAATGCGCACCGAGCGGGCTGCCTCGTCCACATGCGCCCCCGCCTCCCGAAAGGCATCCCTCGCCCTCTTGAGGTCCACCCGGAGCCCCAGGGTCTCCAGGATATTGATGGAGGCGGCGTCGATCTGCTGGACCTGCGCCGGACTGAGGACCTCGAAGTATGCCGGTTTCATCTCGCCTCCTCACCGGTGTCACAGACGCTGGCTCCAACGTCCCCGCCAGGCCAGAAACCGCCGATGTCGTGGCTCCAGAAAGGGATGCTCGACAGGCTCTTCTCGCTCTTGCTCGCAGCCTCTCAGAGGAATGATCGCCACGCCTGCCCCACCTCCGGCCGCCCCCTCAGCAGCCGTCGACGGGAGAGATGCCAGTTAGCTAGCCTTTGGCAGTAATTGAGTTACTCCGTCTTGGCCTACCTCCAGCTTCGTGCACGAACGCCCTGGGGACCGTCTTCGGCCGCGTGCTCGCTCCCAGTGAGGGGATGCCGCTCATTGTTGGCAGGTCCTCGTCCTCACGCTGGCCTGCCGTGAAAGGTCGGGTGGGTCTTGTCCAGCCAGTAGTCGGCCCTGTGGTAGGTGACGCCATACCAGGGGGCGCCCCTGACGTTCTTGAAGTAGGGCCAGTCGGTGTAGCGGTTCACGTAGCTTGTCCAGTCCAGCCTGGCCGCCACCTTATCCAGCAGGTAGTGCTGGATCTCATAGCCTAGCTGTCGCCGCTTCTCATAATCGAATTCTGCCCGCTGGGCCTCCAGCATTCGGTCCAGCTCGGGGTCGGCCAGCATGAACGAGTTCTTCACTCCCTGGGAGTGGAAGTAGGGATAGAGCCAGTCGTCCAGGTCGATCCAGCCGTTGTCGTAGCCGTAGCCGAAGACGATGCTCTTCTGCAGAAAGCCCTGGGCCATCCCGGTGTAGCCGCTGGCATCGATG
>DAOUDQ010000240.1:0-2171 GCA_034431045.1 Dehalococcoidia bacterium
GGGCTTGTCTCCCCGGGAGCCCCGAAATCGGCGTTAGGTTCGCAAGGTTCGAAACCTTGAACCCACCGAGATCGGGCCCCGGCACCATTGGGAGGACCAGCCCATGGGCCCAATCATCCCCCTTAACCCGGATTGCCCATATGAGCGGGGAGGTCTTGAGCGGAGGCCCCAAGAAACTGGCTGCAGACGGGCCGTAGCGGGCATCGCAGCAACGATCGCCGGAGGCACCCAATGGGTGGAAGCCAACAGGAGCAGTTGAACCTGGAATTCGACGCTCGGGTGCGGCTGGAGTTTGTGGGCAGCACGATCACTTCCGATGCGGGATTGCTGGCGCACCGCGAGTTGGATGAGAAGCTCGGACTGACGGAAATGGCCGGTCAGTTTCTGACGGAGCAGCGATCGGGGCGCAATGTCCAGCACCACCTGGTGCCGCTGGTCCGGCAGTCGGTCTACAGTCGCCTGGCGGGGTATCCGGACACCAATGATGCGGACCGTCTTGCTCGGGACCCGACGATGCGGCTGGTGGTGAGCCGACGGGCGAGTGATCGACGGGCCGCCGCGCGGAACACGGTGGGACGCTTCGAGACTGAGATACTCTCCGCCGAGGGTAACCGGGAAGGACTGGCGACGCTGAATGCTGCGTGGGTCTCGGCGGCGATGGCCCATACGGAGACCCAACGTCTCATCCTGGACTTGGACAGTTCGGAGAGCCCGGTACATGGCCAGCAGGAAGGAGCCAAGTACAACGGCCACTACGGAAGCGTCTGCTATCACCCCTTGTTCTGCTTCAACCAGTTCGGGGATTGTGAAGGGGCGATGCTGCGTGAGGGCAACGTCTCCAGCGCCGATGGTTGGCGGGAGCTGTTGGACCCGATTGTGAGACGGTACGCCGGGTCAGGGCTGCGCAAGCAGTTCCGGGGCGACGCTGGCTTTGCTCGACCAGAGATCTACGAGTACCTGGAAGAGCACGAGCTTCTGTACGCCATCCGGTTGCCAGCCAACGCCGTGCTGCGGCGAGAGATTGAGCCCTATCTGGCGCGGCCCGAGATGCTCGAGCCTGGCCAGCCCGTGGTGACATACCACGACTTCGCCTACCAGGCGGGCACGTGGGATCGCCCGCGTCGGGTGGTATCCAAGATCGAATGGCACGCGGGCGAGCTCTTCCCGAGGGCCGGCTTCATTGTGACCAACCGCACCGATCCTGCAAGGGGCGTAGTTCGCTTCTACAATGGACGAGGCACCTGCGAGCAGTGGATCAAGGAGGGAAAGCATGCCGTCGGGTGGATGCGGCTATCGTGCCACCAATTCAAGGACAACGCGGTGAGGCTGGCCCTGTTCGTGTTGGCATACAACCTGGGCAACTTCTTGCGCCGGCTCGTATTGCCTCCGCAGATGGCCCGCTGGAGCTTGACGACACTGCGCCAGAAGCTGGTGAAGATCGGGGCCAGGTTGACCCGTCACGCCCGGCGACTGGTCCTGCAAATGGCAGAGGTCGCGGTGACGCGAGGCTTGTTCGCGCACATCCTCGGCCGCATCAGGTCGCTGTCGGCGGTGCCCACATGACGGACCGCCAGAGATCTCGCCATCGCTTCGGAGTTGATGAGGATGCCTTCGATACGGAGGCGCCGTCACGCCTGCTGTCCGGCTTTTCAGCGAACACAATGCCCACAGACCTTCAAGACGAGCGGCAGAACCGCCCGATCTCGGGTCCCACGTCAAGGTGTGCAGGTTTCCGGAGGCCGAATTGCGAAGCATTGCTACAAACGGCTGGCCGCTCAGCCAACGCCGGGGCGCCCAGTTCCATATGGGCAATCCCGGCTTAAGCAGACCCCTGCTGTCCCGTTGTTCTCGGCGATAGCCGACTTCCTCGCGGACTGTCGCCTCCGCGGCCTCAGTCCCAGGACTCTCGACTGGTACAAGTACACACTCCAGCCGTTTGCACGATTCGCTACGTCCGAGGGTCATGCGCAAGCCGACTCGGTCACCGAACAGACCGTGCGTGCCTTCCTCGCCCAGGAGGCCACGCGAGTCGCTCCGCGTCGAGTGAACCACTATCGCGAAGCCATCTATCGCTTCTACGAATGGCTCCAGACACAGGGACACGTGCCCGCCAATCCCGCCGAGCGTCTCCGTAAGATCCGTGAACCCCAAAGGCTCATCGCGACCTTTAC
>DAOUDQ010000241.1:0-1902 GCA_034431045.1 Dehalococcoidia bacterium
AACGCACGTCTTCATTTCGATCTGGATCGGCCTGACTGGCCTGATCGCGATCTGGATGCTAAACCTTCGATTTGAGGACGTCTTCTATCTTCGCCGGAATACCCGCCAACCTCCGGCAGCGATTGGCCGGGCTTCCAATGCCAACAATGCTTCAACCTAGGGCAGATTGGCCTCAGTGCTGTTTGACGTTCGCCATAGCATGAGCAATGAACTCAAGAGCTTGGCGGCTCCCAAAGAGGCCGCGGCCCAGAACGGACGACCCTTGCTATAATGAGACGGGTGAAGGGCATGGACGCGCCAATTCAAGAACGGCAAGGGGTGTACCGCTTCCGCATCTCTCTCATCCTCAGGTTCATCTGGGCGGTGCTTCGCGGCCGGACCCGCAACCTGGCAGCGGACGTGGAAGCGGCCCTCATGGCCGCCAAACCCAAGCCGCAGGCTCTCAATGACCAGCACATCCCGGCCGAAGGCCCCTTCGTTCTGGTGGCCAATCACTACGAGCGCCCGGGTCTGAAGGTATTCTGGGGCGGCATGCTGGCCTCTCACGCCGTGGCTCAGAGGCGAACCAGCCAGAGATCGCTGCGCTGGCTGATGACCAGCGAGTGGTACGACTTTCGCCTAGGCCCGCTCCCTGTGCCCGTTTGGGCGCTGCGCTGGCTGTTTCGACGCATCGCCCAGGTGTACGAACTGGTGATCGTTCCCCGCGCGGCCGAACGAGGCGTGGGCCGAGCGGCCGCCCTGCGCACCATCCTGGGCGTGGTGCGCGATGGGGAAGAGGCCATCGGCCTTTTCCCTGAGGCGCTAGGCACGGGGCACCTCATCGAGCCCATGCCGGGGGTGGGCTCGTTCCTCCTCTTCCTGAGCAACCGCGGCATACCCATACTTCCCGTCGGCATCTTCGAGGAAGAAGGAGGGCTCATCGCATCCTTTGGGTCGCCCTTGTCGATCCAGGTACCGCGCGGCGCGGAGAAAGGAGAGCGCGAGCGCCTGGCCAGCCAGCAGGTGATGGTAGCTATCGGCCGCCTGCTGCCACGCGAGCTTCGGGGCGTGTATGCGCCGGCCATCGAGGAAGCGCTGGCCCAGGAGAGGGCCAGTCGCTAGGTCGCAGCCCGCCAGATGGAGTGTCCCCTGAGGCCAGAGAGCGATCGTGGCTAACGACGCCCGGGAACTACCACTGTTCAATAGGCTGGTCTATGCTTCCGGCAGCTTCGGAGGCAACGTCATCTCCCGCTCCAAGGACCTCTGGCTCATCTACTTCTACGCCCCTCCCGCCGATGCCGACATAGAGAAGCGCGTCCACATCCTTGTCCTCGGCGCTCTCTTCACGGCAGCCCGCCTCATCGAGGCCCTGGACGTCCCCCTCATCGGCTGGTGGAGCGACCGCACTCGCTCCCGCTGGGGGCGACGCATCCCCTTCGTCGTGCTGGCCACCCCCTTCTACGCCGTGTTCTTCGTCCTCCTCTGGACGCCGCCCGTCGGCGGCGAGAGCATGGTCAACGCCCTCTACTTCTTCCTCATGCTGGAGGGCTTCCACCTGTTCAGCACCTTATCCGGCGGCCCCTTCGAATCGCTCCTGCCGGAGATCGCCGTGACCTCCAAGGGTCGCGTGAGCATAGTGACCTGGCAGGTGTTCTTTGGCACGGTGGGAGCGGCCATCGCCCTGGTGGGCAGTGGGATCATACGGGACGCCTTCGGCTTCCAGACGATGGCCATCACCATGGCCCTCATGGGCATGGCTTCCCGCTACGTCGCCCTGTCGGGCGCCTGGCGACACGTGCGCCTGGACGTGGAGCCCGCCCGGGTGAAGCCGCTCGAGGCGATTCGTTCCACTTTCACCAACAACCAGTTCCTCTTCTTCCTGCCCACCTTCATCCTGTTCAATATGGCCATATCGATGATGAC
>DAOUDQ010000242.1:0-3028 GCA_034431045.1 Dehalococcoidia bacterium
TCCACCGCCTGGAGGACCACCTCCTTGGGCAGGTTCTTCTCGGCCGCTATCTGGGTTATGGCGATCAAGAAGTCGCTCTTCATCGCTTTCATCACCCCCGGCAGCCGCAAGGCATGCCTTGAACCAACAAAAAAGTGGGACGCAACCCACTCTCCTCAAGGGAACTATAGCACTTTCGGGACGACGGTGCAAGGCCGACCGTATGCGAGGGTTGGCAAGAAGAGAGCTTATGGCTGTTTCAGCAGCTCCTGAAGCCGCACAGCCGCTTCGCCCAGGAGCACCAGCGTGCTTTCCTTCTCGCTGCGCCGCTTCACCTCTAGGCTCTGCTTCTCCAAGGTGCGGGGGCTGACGGTGAGGCGCAGGGGCATGCCCAGGAGGTCGGCATCGTTGAACTTGACGCCGGGGGACTCGTCGCGGTCGTCGTAGAGGACGGAGATGCCCGCTTGCTGGAGCTCTTCGTACAGGCGCTCGCAGGCCTGGACTACGTCCGGGCGGTCCATGCTCAAGGCCACCAGGTGGGTGTGATAGGGCGCAAGCTGGGGCGGCCAGATGATGCCCTGCTCGTCGTGGCTGGCCTCCACGATGGCTGCCAGGAGCCTGCCGGTGCCGATACCGTAGCTGCCCATGACCACCGGCTTGGCTACGCCGTCGCGGTCGAGGAAGGTGGCGTCCAGCTTCTCGCTGTAGAGCGTGCCCAGCTTGAAGACGTGCCCCATCTCGATGGCCCGCCGGAGAGTGAGGGGCGAGCCGCAGCGGGGGCAGGCATCCCCCTCGCGGGCCAGGGCGATGTCGGTCACGATGTCGGCGGTCCAATCGCGGCCGTAGTTGAGGTTGCACTGGTGGGCGTCGGGCTTGTTGGCGCCGCCCACCAGGTTGGGCGAGGAGGGCACAGCGTCGTCGGCCACTACTTTCACGCCCTTCAGCCCGGCGGGGGAGGCATAGCCGGCCACCAGCCCGGCCTCCTCCAGCTCGATATCGTCCATGAGGTGCAGGTCGACGGCGCCCAGGGCGTTGCCCAGCTTGGTCTCGTTCACCTCCATGTCGCCGCGAATGGCCACAAAGGTCGGCTGGCCGTCGGCGGCGTAAAAGACGGCCTTGAGGGTCTGCCAGGGGGCGATGCCCAGGAAGGCGCACAGGTCGTCGATGGCCTTGATGCCGGGGGTAGAGAGCTCCTCCACCGGCTTAGGTGGCTCCTGGGGGACGGCCGGCTTGCGGAACTCTGCCCTCTCGGCGTTGGCGGCGTAGTCGCAGGCCGAGCAGATGACCGCCAGGTCCTCGCCGCTGTCGCAGAAGTACATGAACTCCCAGGAGTCCTTGCCGCCGATGGCCCCCGAATCGGCTTCCACCACAGTGGTGGGCAGGCCACAGCGGTCGAAGATGTTCTTGTAGGCGCCGAGCATTTTCCGGCAGCTCTCGTCCAACCCCTCTTCGGCGACGTCGAAGCAGTAGAGGTCCTTCATGGTGAACTCGCGCACACGGATGAGGCCGCCGCGAGGGCGGGCCTCATCGCGGAACTTGACCTGGATCTGGTAGAGCATGAGGGGCAGGTCGCGGTAGCTCTGGACGTGACGCTTGAACAGGTCGGCGATGATCTCCTCGTGGGTGGGGCCCAACACCAGCCCTCGCTGGCGACGGTCGCTGAGGGTGAACACGGTCTGGCCGAAGAGGGGGAGGCGGCCGGAGGCCTGCCAGATCTCGATGGGATGAAGGGCAGGCAGCATCAGCTCCTGGCCGCCAGCAGCGTCCATCTCCTCGCGGATGATCTGCTCGATCTTGCGCAGCACCTTCCAGCCCAGGGGCAGGTAGCTGTAGATGCCGGCCGCTAGCTGCTGGACGAGGCCCGCCCGCAGGAGGAGCTGATGGCTGGGCGTCTCGGCCTCAGCGGGCACCTGCCGCAATGTCCTACCGAAGTGCTGAGAGAGGCGCATGGCGTCTATAGCAGGATAGGCAGGTAGACGGTCGGGGGTCAAGAGGCGGCTACCCCAGGATGCCCCGCCGGCGCAGGAAGGGGATGGCTGCCGCCACCTGCTCCTCCGGCGAGTGCTGGTCGATCTCGCACACCCGCAGAGCTCCTGGCGGCAGGTAGCGGGCGACGTAATCCCAGTCGGCGTCGCCCTGGCCGGGGGCCTGGTGGTCTTTGAGGCCCACAACGTCGTGGAGGTGGACGCCCAGGCAACGGTCGGCCAGCTCCGCCAGCCAGCGGCGCTTGTCGATGAGGCCCAGGCGGTCGAGGACCTCGGCGTGGCCAACGTCGTGCCAGTAGCCCACCAGACTGGGCGGAAAGTCGGCCAGCAGCTCCAGGGTCTCGGCGACGTTGGGGATTTCGTGGTAGTGATAGCGGTTCTCCAGCCCCAGGGCCACGCCCAGACCGGCTGCGTGATCGGCCAGCTCCTGCAGGCTGGCCTTGCCCCGAGCCAGGAAGGCTGGTGCCCGCTCCGCCCGCAGGCGATGGCATTCACGCCGCAAGGCTTCCGCCTCCTCCCGCCAGCGCCGGGGGCCGGCGTCGAACAGGCGGCGCAGCTCCCCTTCCGGAGGCAGGTTATCGCTGCCCAGGCCGCCCATATGGAGCACTACGCACAATGCCCCCACCTTGGCCGCCCAGTCGATAGTCGTCTTAGCACCGGCTACAGCCAGGCGGCGCTCCTCGTCGTCCGGGGAGGCCAGGTTAAGGTCATAGCTCCAGCGGCCGTTGGTGGCCTTGACCTTGGGCACGGGCGAATGGAGGCTGGGCACGCTCACCTGGTTCGCTTCCAGCAGTTCGTCTAGAGCTCTGGAGTCGACGGTGTAGTTGATCTCGATGGCCTGGAAGCCCAGGCGCTGGACGGCTCGCGGGAATTCGCCCACGTTGTCGAAGCGTCCCTGGGCCCACATGGTGGAAAGCGATACGTCAGCCATGCCTTATATCAGATTAGGGCGGCGGCCCGATAGCCACAAGCCCAGCAGAGCGAGGGCCAGCCCGCCCACGAGGGCAGTGCCCAGGCTAAGGAAAAGGCCCGTCTCGTCCTTGGCTCCCGCCGCCGGCACCAAA
>DAOUDQ010000243.1:0-1640 GCA_034431045.1 Dehalococcoidia bacterium
GGGGGAGGGTGAGGTGTAGTTGAAGCAGTCGCAAGTGCGGCCAACACCCAACGGGAGGACCACTAAGATCCTTATGGTCTCGGTGATCAGGCTCTGGCCCTCATCCGCATCGACCTGGACAAGTGAATGACCCTGGAATCTGGGAGGGGTATTTGGCTCGTTTCCGCCTGGCGTTATCTACATCGGCCGCTTTAGGGCCACGGCTCTGGAGAGACAGCAGAGTGCCTCTCGCGGTGGCCTGCCTGGCCCTTGCGCTGGGCATCGCCGGGCAGCAGTTGCTTGATGGGCGCAGTTACTGGCAACTAGGAGTGGGCGTCTACGGGCTGGCGCTGATCCTCTTCCTCGCAGGGAGTGGAGGCGCCCGGCCCAGGCCCGAACGGGCCGAAGCCGTGTCCCCGCCCCTGGTAGCGGCGGGACGAACACGATGGTTGTTGGCCTGCGCGGCCCTGCTGCTGGGGGCCGTCACCTTCGCCACGGCGGGAGGAAACCGTTTCCGTTGGTACACAGTCGCCGCCTGGGCAGGGGCCTGCGGGGGGTGGATCCTGGCCTTCGCCGAGCGAGTTCACCCTCCGTCAGCCAGCCGACGGTGGCTGGGTGCTGATGGGGTATCACTAAAGCTGAAGTGGAGACACCTGGCACTGCTGGCCATTCTCCTTTTGGCTGCCTGGTTCCGCTTCTACCGGTTGGGCGATCTCCCCGGACAGATCACCATTGATCATCCCCACAAACTGGTGGACATCCACGAGTTGCTGGAGGGCCACTACCGCATCTACTTTCCCCGCAACACCGGGCGCGAGTTGCTTCAATTCTACTACACGGCGGCACTGGTGCGCCTCTTGGGCCTGCCCCTCGACTTCCAGACCCTGAAGCTGGGAGCAGTGCTGGTGAGCCTGGCTGCGGTGGGTGGGACCTGCGCCCTGGCCGCCGAGCTGTTCGGCCTCCAGGCTGGCCTCTTCGCTGCCGCCTTTCTGGCTATGGCCAGGTGGGATCTGGGTATCAGCCGGGTTGGGCTTCGCTATCCCTTTGCCTCTCTGCCCCTGGCCCTCACCGCCCTTTTTCTTTTCCGGGCCCTGCGCACCGGGAGGCGAAACGACGCTTTGTGGTGCGGGCTGAGCCTAGGGCTGGGGCTTCACGGCTACTCCTCTTTTCGCGTGGTCCCTGGCCTGGTGGTGGCCGCGGTGCTGTTGAAGGCCCTGCTCGATCAAGAAGCGGTGCGACAGACTGGTCGGAGACGCTTCTGGGGCAATGCAGCTCTGACCCTGACTGTGGCAGTGCTGGTCTTTCTGCCCTTGGCCCGTTACATGGTGGACAACCCCATCGTTTTCTGGTATCGGGTCCTGAGCCGCGTATCCGCTGTCGAGCGCCAGCTCCCGGCTAGTGCAAGTCCGGTCTTCTTGAGAAATGTGGCTGACAGCCTGCTGGCCTTCAACTGGCAGGGGGACATTGGGTGGGTATACCTGGTACAGCGGCTTCCCTTCCTGGACCCCGTAAGTGGGGTCCTCTTCGTGTTGGGCGTTGGCGCCAATGTGTGGTGGCTGCTTCGCTATCGCGACTGGCAGGCTGCCTGTCTCCTGTTGGGCCTGCCGGTGCTGCTTCTGCCTTCCAGCCTCAGCCTATCCTTTCCCCTGGAGAATCCGAGC
>DAOUDQ010000244.1:0-3692 GCA_034431045.1 Dehalococcoidia bacterium
CGCCGGGATTGACGTCGGGGTGGTACTTGCGGGCCAGACGGCGATAGGCCCGGCGAATCTCCTTATCGCTGGCGCCCCGCTTGACGCCCAGCATGCCGTAGTAGTCCCTCTTAGCCACGGAGACTTACCTCTCGATTCATTATATAAGGGCACAGGAGTGATGTCAAATCGGCGAGAAGAAGCCTGATAATCATATTGTAAGCTCTCGTGACAATCATCATTCCCTCCGCTATGATCGTAGCGAAGGGAAAGAAAAGGTCCAAGCCTAGGTGAAGGAGGTATACCAATGGCAAGTCTGATGCGGTGGGAGCCCTTCGGGGAGATCAGCAGCCTTCGCGAGCGCATGGACCGCCTCTTCGACGAGTTCTTCCCTGGCCCTCGCCTTGTCCCGTGGGAAGGCCCCGAGTTTGGCTTCCCCTTGGACATCTATGAGATCGAGGACAGCCTGGTGGTGAAGGCCTCCCTGCCCAGCGTGAAGCCGGAGGAGGTCGACGTCTCTGTCACCGGCGACATCCTCACCATCAAGGGAGAGACCAAGAGCGAGGAGGAGGTCAAGCGGGAGAACTACCACCGGCAGGAGCTGCGCTACGGCTCGTCCTGCCGCTCTGTGCCTCTGCCCACCCAGGTGGAGCACGGCAAGGCGGAGGCTGTCTTCGAGCAGGGCATGCTGACCGTCACCCTGCCCAAGGCCGCGGAGGCTAAGCCCAAGACCATCAAGGTCAAGGCCCGCCCGGTCATCGAGGGCAAGGCCTAATCGCCGAGGGCGGCCCGCCACGGCGGCAGACCGCCCCTATTCCTCGCCTCGAAAGAAGAGGGCCAGGCGTGAGCAATAGCCGCCTGGCTCTCGTCTTTCCCCAGGCCAGGTGGCCGCCGACCCAGTCGAGATCGGCCTGGCGTCCGCCCTGAGCGAAGGAAGTGACAATCGCAGGCGAGGTGCCGGATAGAGGGCCCGCCAGCTTCTAGTAGGCGACGACCCTACCCAGCTCGGCCTGGCGCAGAGCACGGTCGACGTTGCGCGCGGTGTGGATAAGGGCAATGTGGGTGAAGGCCTGGGGGTAGTTGCCGAGAAACTCCCCGCTCTGCGGGTCCACCATCTCCGAGAAGAGGCCCACATGGTTGCTCATGGAGATCACCCTCTCGAACAGCCGCTGGGCCTCCTCCAGCCGCCCTAGCTGGATGAGACAGCCGATGAGCCAGAAAGTGCACATGGTGAAGGTGCCTTCGTCCGTTCCCAGGCCGTCGTCCGCCTGCCAGGGCAGGTAGCGCCGGATGAGACCGTTCACCGGCAGCTCCTGCTGGATACGCAGGATTGTCGACTCCATGCGGGGGTCTTTAGCGGGCAGCAAGCCCACCATGGGCATGAACAGAAGGCTGGCGTCCAGCACATCGGACCCATAGGACTGCACGAAGGAGCCGACCCGTTCGTTCCAGCCACGGGCCAAGACATCTTCGCGGATGGCTCTCTTGGCCTGCTGCCAGCGCTGCAAATCCACCGCCTTGCCCAGGGCCTTGGCCAGACGGATGCCCCGATCCACGGCCACCCAGCACATCAGCTTGGAGTAGACGAAGTGGCGGCGCTCGCCACGCACCTCCCAGATGCCGTGGTCGGGCAGGCGCCAGTTGCTGACGGCCGCCTCCACCAGACTTTCCGTCAGAGCCCAGAGGGCGTCGCCGATGTGGCCGCCGGCTCGATAGAACGACCCAAAGGAGAGGAGCACCTCTCCATAGATGTCCAGTTGAAGCTGTTCAGCGGCGGCATTGCCGATGCGCACGGGGCCCGAACCCATGTAGCCCTCAAACTGGTCGAGGATGCGCTCCTGGATTTCGGTCTCGTGGCCAATGCCATACAGGGTTTGCACCGTATCCCTGATGCCGCGGAAGAACTGCCCCAGCCAGCCCATGAACAGGGAGGTATCAGCTGTATAGCCCAGGCGGTGAAAGACATCCAGGGTGAGGGCGGCATCCCGCAACCAACAGTAGCGATAGTCCCAGTTGCGACGACTGCTGATCTTCTCGGGCAGGGAGGTGGTGATCGCGGCACAAATGGCGCCCGTGGGGGCATATAGCAACTGATGGAGAACCAGCCCCGAGCGCTTGACGGCCTCCGCCCATCGCCCCTGATAGTGCCAGTCGTTGGCGACCGTCCGCCAGTAGGCCTCGGTGTTCCCCAACTTGGCGTAGATATCATAATCGGCCAGCGGCCGTGGATTCTCTTCGTCCCAGCGCAACACCAAGGCCCCCGATTCCCCTGCGCGAAGAGCAAGAGTGGCACGCGCCGTGTCGTCCCTTATGTCGAATGGCACCGGCGAGGCAAGGCCGAGACAGCTTGCGCCGTTCCTGGCCACCACCCCGCGGGAGGTGGGGATCAGGCGAGTGAGCCCGCGACCGTAGTCCAGGCGGGGCTGGAAGAGGCAGTCCAGCACCACCTGGCCGCTTTCGCAGCGGACGATGCGAATGACCTCGTGCTCCGAGACGGCGATGTCCGCGGCCATAGGCATGAAGTCGGTGACAGTGGCGCGACCTGCGTCTGTCTGAAAGGAGGTGAGCAGCACGTTGGTGTCGGGAAGGTAGGTCTGGAAAAAGCGGTGCTCGCCCGCTGGTCGGATGGCAAAGCATCCGCCTCGCTTGTCATCCAGGATCGCTGCGAACACGCTGGGCGAGTCGAAGCGGGGGAAGCAGAGCCAGTCGATGGAGCCGTCCCTGCTCACCAGGGCGGCCGAGTGCATGTCGCCGACGACCCCGTAGTCGCTTATCGGTCTATAAGCCATCCCGCCCCACCAGACCTCTCGGCAAAGAAATAAAGCCCCGCCGCCATCGGTGGAACCTGCCGCACTCTAACCATATAACCCACACCTCTCCAACCATTTCAGGTGCGGCCCAATAGGAAGGCAGTTTTCCACCGCCTTCGATAATACAAACGCATCAACCTATGGGGAAGTTAAATAGGGATAGACCGTTGGTCGTATTTCGGGGAAAATCGGCGGCCGCTACTCGCTTCCTCGCCTGGCTAGAATGCGTTCGGTGATGCTCGTGAACACATCATAGCTTTGGGCGCCCTCCAGGGCAAAGCGCCCGTCGAATATGAAGGTGGGAACCCCGCCGATGCCCTCCCGACGGGCCCACTCCATCTGCTCCTCCACACGCCGAGCGTAGCGACCGCTCTCCAGCGCTTGCCGCAGGGCCTGACCGTCCAGGCCGCACTCCTGGGCCAGGCGGCACAGGGTATCTATCTCACCAATGTTCTGTTCGCCTTCCCAATAGGCGGCGAACACCGCTCGCGCGTAGGGGTCGACCGCCCCCTGCTCCTTGGCGAACTCGGTCGCCTCATGCGCCTTGTGGGTGTTGGCTACCACCGGCGGCAGCCCCAGGCGGATGCCGCTCTCCTGAGCCACCTGCCGCAGGTACTGCAAGTACTCCGGGGTGTAGCGAGCGCCACGATAGACCAAGTCGCGGGGCAAACCCGCGGGTGGCAGGTCGGGCCGCAGGTCATAGGCCCAGAACTCCACCTCCACCGCGAACTCCCGCCTGAGCTGCTCGACCCGCACCAGGCCGATGTAGCACCAGGGTCAAATGTAATCGGAGATGAACCGCAGCTTCAGCGGCTGTTGCTCTTCCACAGCAGCCGCATTATAGCACCGGCCCCTGCCTGCCGGCAGGCAGGTTTGCCAAGTCTGGCGATGGGGCTATACTGA
>DAOUDQ010000245.1:0-4088 GCA_034431045.1 Dehalococcoidia bacterium
CGACGCCGATCGCATCCTGCGGGCCAACGACCCCGTAGACGCCGCCGAGAAGGCCCTTGCCGTCGCTCAGAGGCGAGCCCGCCGCTAGTATGAGCCTGCCTGCCGGCAGACAGGGAGCAGCCTTGTGGAGATCGATAGCATAGAGGCCCGCGAAGTCCTCGACTCCCGCGGCAACCCCACCCTGGAGGTGGAGGTGGTGCTGGTTGAGGGGACGGTTGGAATGGCTGCCGTGCCCTCGGGCGCCAGTACCGGCGTTCATGAGGCGCTGGAGCTGCGCGATGAGGACGCCGACCGCTACGGCGGCAAGGGCGTCCTCAAGGCAGCGACCAACGTCGGCCAGGAGATCGCCCTCAAGTTGGTGGGGATGTCCTGCCTCGACCAGGCGGCCATCGACGAGGCCCTGATCCGCCTGGACGGCACCCCCAACAAGAGCCGCCTGGGAGCCAACGCCATCCTGGGCGTCTCGCTGGCGGTAGCCCATGCGGCCGCCAACTACCTGAACCTGCCCCTCTATCGATACCTGGGCGGCCCGACGGCCCGCACCCTGCCCATGCCTCTCTTCAATATTATTAATGGCGGCAGGCATGCCCCTGGCGGCACGGACATCCAGGAGTTCATGGTGGTGCCCGTGGGGGCCAAGACCTTCAGCGATGCCCTGCGGATGGGAGCGGAACTCTACCACTCCCTCCACAAAGTCGCGGCCGATAAGGGCCTCCCTACCACCGTAGGCGACGAGGGCGGCTTCGCGCCTCCCCTACCCAGCAACGCGGAGGCGCCGGAACTCCTGCTGGCGGCCATCGAGGCGGCTGGCTACCGCCCGGGCGAGGAGGTGGCCATCGCTATCGACGCCGCCGCCAGCGAGTACTATCGCGATGACCAGTACGTCTTCGCTCGTGAGGGGCGCACATTCAGGGACGCCGACGAGATGGTGGCCTTCTGGCAGGACTGGTGCGGCCGCTACCCCATCGTCAGCATCGAAGACGGCATGGCCCAGGACGACTGGACGGGCTGGTGGAAGCTGACGGCGGAACTGGGGCGCAAGGTGCAGATCGTGGGCGACGACCTGTTCGTAACCAACGTGGAGCGCATCCAGAAGGGCATCCGCGAGGGGGCAGCCAACGCCGTGCTCATCAAGCCCAACCAGATCGGCACCCTGACCGAGACCATGGCAGCCATCGAGGCGGCCAAGCGAGGTGGCTTCGGGGTGATCATCTCCCACCGTAGTGGCGAGACGGAGGACACGACCATAGCCGACCTGGCGGTGGCCACGGGTTGCGGCCAGGTCAAGAGCGGCGCCCCCGCTCGCGGCGAGCGGACGGCCAAGTACAACCGCCTGCTGCGCATCGAGGAGGAACTGGGGCCAGGGGCGAGGTTTGCCGGAAGAGAAGCGCTGAGATAGTCGCAGGTTGACAGCACATCAAAATTGAAGACATCCGCGTGATGGGCCCTGGCGATGGTGAAGACGCTCGCGCCGCGGCTGCCCCAAGGGAGTTCCAGACCCCTGAGGAAGGCAGCCGGTAGCAGGAAGGAGGCGCAATGGGAATAGGAGGCTACTGCGTCATCAAGACAAAGGCGTCTGTGGCCCTTCTGGCTGCTCTAGCTGCTGTCCTGGTGGGCGCGTCTGCTTGCGGGGAGGGCGGAGAAGAGCCCAGCGCGTCGCCCACGGGGGTGGCTACGCCGACATTCCCCTTCGAATTCGAAGGGCCCATAGGCATCGACCTGAGCACCTTTGGCGCCTTCTTCGAGGAGGGTGAGCCCATTCAGCTGGGCATAACGGTCGCTGTCCGAGAGGCTACGACCCTCTATTACCGTACTAGCCAGCGCTACGACCTGGCAGTCATCAATTCCCAGGACCAGGAGGTCTGGCGCTGGTCGCGCGATCGCACCTTCGCCCAGGTCACAGAGGAGGTGTCGCTGGAGGCGAACGAGATGCTTTCGTTTCCTGAGACCTGGGACCAGCGGGACAACGATGGCCAGCAGGTGCCGCCTGGGGACTACCAGATAGTAGCCGAAAGCTCCCATTGTGCCGCCAACTACGAGAAGTGCGGCCAGTTGACTACGTCTGCCACCATCCAAATACGCCCCTCACAAGGACAGCCGTAGGTCTTGGGCACGGCTGGGGCAGGGGCTTTTCCAGTCAGCCGACGTAACTAACCCCTCGAACGAGCGTCTTTGGAATTGGCGTGGATAAGGGCTCGGCCCTCGGCTTGGATGGGCTAGCGACCACCGCTATAATCGGTGGGTGGTTACGCCTGGCCTTGCGAAGCCCGGCCCAGATGTCGGGGGATCGCGCCTAAATTGGTTGTTTCCGTACCCTTACTGGCTCTTGTGCGTTGTGTAAGTCGAGGGCAAAAGGGGAGACCCCTTTCGCCGCAGCCGATTCACGCCTGGAAGAGCAAGGGCCGCTGAAAGGACCGGATCGATGAAAATGATGTTGGCCGGTGCAGCGCTGGCCGGAGTGGTGTTAGCTCTGACAGCATCGGCAGGAGGCGTTCTGACCAGAGGTTACAGCGCCGCCCAAGAGGGTGTGACTATCGGCGTGGACGCTGACCCCACGGGCAATACAGCGACCTCTCTCGGCGCTATCGATTCGTGCCTATCTGTGAACACTGACGACACCTTCCAGGTCGATGTCTTCGTCGCCGATGTTGTCGATCTTCTGGCTTGGGAGACGTACTTTTCCTATGACATGACGGTCATCAAGGTTGCAGACCGGGATGTCATGATGTTCCAGGCGGCAAACCCAGGCAGCGAGGTGTTCGACGTATCTGAAGGCCTGCCTGACATCGACGGCCGCTACCGCATTGCAGCGGCCGATATTGCAGAACCGCCTGCTCCGGACAGCGGCTCGGGGGTATTGGCCAGGCTCACCCTCGAGGCGGTTGGGAGCGGCGTCAGCCCGGCGAGCCTCTCTCCCATCGATGTGACCGGGGATGGCACAATGGACCTCGGTCCTGTCCTTCGCGACTCCGAGGGTAGGTTAATGGGCGATGTGGACGGGGACAGCTTTTTCGACGGCCCGATCGCCAACGCCCAGATAGCGGTAGATACGGCTTGTCCAGCCGGTACCCCCGTCGCTTCACCTACGCCGCCGCCCGTGTCCCCTGTGCAGACGCCGTCCGCTTCACCCACTGGTGAAACAACGCCTACCGAGACACAGACGCCAACCGTCACCCCTCCAGCGGCCAGTCCGACAGCTACCGCTGTTCTGGCCAGCCCAACACCGAGCGGGCCAGCGGCGACAGAGGATGAAGGGTCAGCATGGACCGGCGGCCCGGCCATCATAGGCTACGTCCTAGGGGGCTTGGCAGCCGTGGTCCTGGCCGGAGCTGCTTTGCTTGTTGCCAGGAGGCGTCGTGCCGGATAGGGAGGTGCAACCGCGGTGGGGAAGATGAAGCTACTGGCAGTGATGCTGGCTGCCGCCCTGTTGGCGGCCGCAGGCCTGGGGGGATGGATCCTGAGCGGCGGGGAGGAGGCCACCCAGGCGAGTCCAGCCCTTGGCATCGGCGTGGATGCCGATCCTAGCGGCAATACGGCGACCTTTCTCGACCCTATCGATTACTGCCGATCAGTGAGCAGCGGCGAGACCTTCCAGGTCGATCTGTTCATCGAAGGCGTTGACGGCCTTCTGGCCTGGGAAGCTTACCTCAAGTACGACAGGACGATCATCAAGGTCGTCGACCTGGACGTTATAATGTTCCTGGCAGCAAGCCCAGGCAGCGACGTGCGCGATCTCTCTGTTGACTACGGTGAACTCTATGGGCTGGCGGCGACGGACATTGCCCAACCGCGCCGCCCTGAGGATGGCTCAGGGGTACTGGCCAGGCTCACCGTCGAGGCGCTCGGGAGTGGGCTCAGCTCGCTGATCCTTCCCCGCAAGGACGAAACCGGGGACGGCGTGTGGGACTGGGGCCCTTCGCTCTGGGACGCGGACGGCCCCCACTTGTTCCAGGGCGATATCCACTACGCCCAGATAGCCGTCGACCAAGACTGCCCGGAGGAGGCGGAAGACACGGACCTCGACACCATCCTAGATGACGGCGACGACAGCGGCATAGCCGGCGACAACCCCTGCACCAGATCGGAAG
>DAOUDQ010000246.1:0-3041 GCA_034431045.1 Dehalococcoidia bacterium
GGGCCAGCTCGGCCACGACCTCGTACAGGGGACGAGCATGGCCATCAGCTGCTATCAGGCGGTCCTGAAGGTCGGCACCGCCGGGGTTGGAGGTGCGGCAGAGCACGAACACTCCCTTGTCGGCCCGCTCCAGGAAGGGCGAGAGGGCGCCGCCGCCCAGATAGGGGTTCACGGTGGCCGCGTCGAAGCCGTAGACGTCGAACAGGGCGCGGGCGTAGGCTTCTGCCGTCGAGCCGATGTCGCCCCGCTTGGCATCGGCGATGACCGGGATGCCCTTGGGAATGGCCTCGAGCGTTCGCTGCAGCACCTCCATCCCCTGAGGGCCCAGGGCCTCGTAGAAGGCCAGGTTGGGCTTATAGACGCAGACTAGGTCGGCGGTGGCCGCGACAATGGCGCGGTTGAAAGCAGCTACGTCCCTCTCGGGCAGGCGGGCGGGATCGGGGTCGAGGCCCACGCAGAGGAAGCTATCGTTGCGTTGAATAGCCTCTCGCAGCTTGGCAAAGAACATAGCTCAATCCCTCAGGACAGGAGAGCGCCCAGTTGGCGTCCCCCCTTTCCGCCGCATATTATAAGCGGCGACGGGCAACGTCAAGGCGAAAGGAGCCGATGGTGAGGCTAGACGTGGCCCTGGTTCCGGCCCTTTTGGCCGACCCCTCTGGCCAGGTTTGCATTGTGGTGGATGTCCTGCGGGCCTCTTCCACCATCGTCACTATGCTGGAGCGAGGGGCCCAGGAGGTGCTGGTGGCCCCTACCATCGAGGAGGCGCGCAGGCTGCATCAGGAGCTGCCGGGCTACCTGTTGTGCGGCGAGGAGGGCGGACTGCCACCGCCAGGGTTCGACTACGGCAACTCGCCCTTTGAGTTCAGTGCCCTCGACCTGAAAGGCCAGCGGGGCATCCTCTGCACCAGCAACGGCACCAGGGCGATCCTGGCAGCCGCGGGCGCGCCGCTGGTGCTGGTCGGCTGTCTGCTGAATGCTACCGCCGTGGCCTCGGCGGCCTGGAGGGAGGCGGCAGCACAGGGGCTGGCCATCGCCGTCGTCTGCGCCGGGGAGGAGGGCGGCGCTGCATTCGCGCCAGAGGACGCCCTGGGCGCAGGGGCCATTCTGGACGCCATCGTCGAGACAAGCCGAGACTGGCCGACCACCCTGGAGACAACGGACGAAGCTCACGCCGCTCTGGAGTACTATCGCGCCCAGCGGGGACGGGAGGAGAGGGCCTTGCAGGAGACGGCCCACGGGCGCGATCTGCTCGCTCTGGGTCTCGGCCAGGACCTGGCCTTCTGCGCCCGACGGGACCGGTTTGCAGCCGTGCCCGGCCTAGAGCGAGACGAGAGGGGGCGGCTGGTGCTGCGGGCCTATTGTTCAGGCTCCTGCGGGTAGCAGGCGATGGCACCGATGGCCATGGCAGCCCAGAAAGGGATCTCCGCCGTCTCGGTCCAGGGCTGCTTCCCCTCTATCGCCCCCCGGACGTGCACGCCCGCCAGCAAGGCGGCGGCCGCCGCGGCCATCTGGAAGACGATGCGATACCGCCAGGGGTCGCGAGCGGCCCAGAGGCCGCCGAGGCTCAGGGCCACCGCCACCGCCCCTAGCGAGCGCCCCAAATAGACGGCCAGGTCCGCATCCTCCGGCACCTGCCAGCGAAGCCTCTTGGCCCACTTCAGGGGAGACACCAAGAGAGGCAGGCCAAAAGCGCCCAGGCTCAGTCCACTGGCCGCTAAGAGGAAGAGCGCCGATCGGCGGTTGCCAGCTCGTTTCGCCACTCTATAACCTCCGCTCCATGCTACCATGTGCTCATGGCCTTGACGAGGCGATCGCCCTGGCCTATTCTGGCGCTGCTTCCATGAAGGCGGAGATTATCTCCATTGGCACCGAGATCCTCCTGGGCCAGATCCTGGACACCAACGGCCAGTACATCGCCTCTCGCCTGCCTGCCCTGGGCATCGACCTCTACTGGATGACCCAGGTGGGCGACAACCTGGATCGCCTCAGGGAGGCCATCGGCCGCGCCTGGGATCGCTCCGACCTCATCCTCACCACGGGCGGGCTGGGCCCGACCGAGGACGACCTGACCCGCGAGGCCATCGCTGCCGTCCTGGACGAGCCCCTGTCGGTGGACGGCGAGCTGGAGGCCCAGCTCCGCGCCTTCTTCGCCAGCCGTGGCCTCGCCATGCCCGAGCGCAACGTCAAGCAGGCCACCCTCATCCCCTCTGCCCACGCCATTCCCAACCCACGGGGCACTGCCCCCGGCTGGTGGGTGGAGCGCGACGGGCGCATTCTAGTGGCCATGCCTGGCCCGCCGGTGGAGATGGAGCGCATGTGGGAGAAGGAGGTGGCCCCCAGGCTGGCCAAGCTGGCGGCGGGCGCGGTTATCGTCTCCCACACCCTGAAGACGATGGGCATCGGCGAAGGCAGCGTCGACGAAATGGTCAGCCCCCTGCTCCGCTCCACCAACCCCAGCCTGGCTGTCTACGCCAAGGCCGACGGCGTACATTTGCGCATCACCGCCAAGGCCGCCAGCCGCGAGGAGGCCCAGCGGCTCATCGCACCCATGGAGGAGGAGGCACGAGGCATCCTGGGCAAGGCCATCTGGGGCGCCGACGACGACACCCTGGAGGCAGCCGTGGGGGCGATGCTGCGAGAGCGAGGGCTGAGCGTGGCCACCATGGAGTCGTGCACGGGCGGCCTCCTGGCCAGCACCATCACCGACGTCGCAGGCAGCTCGAGTTACTTCAAGGGCGGCTTTGTAGCCTACACCGCGGAGATGAAGATAGCCCTGGGAGTGGACGAAGAGCTTGTGCGCCGGCACGGGGTGGTGAGCCAGGAGGTGGCCCTAGACATGGCCCGCGCCGCTCGCCAGCGGCTGGAAGCCGACTTCGGCATCGGGATCACGGGGGTGGCAGGCCCCGAGCCCCTGGAGGACAAGCCGGTGGGCACGGTGCACATCGGCCTGGACGACGGCCTGGCACCCCAGGCGATCAGCTACACCTTCGCCCAGAGCCGGGCGGCCATCAAACGCCGGGCGGTCACCACGGCGCTGTTCC
>DAOUDQ010000247.1:0-4320 GCA_034431045.1 Dehalococcoidia bacterium
TCGTAGAATCACTCCGGCCTCGGTCGGAACACACGGCCCGCTCCTACGCTCAGGCGGTCGGGCGCTTCCTAGAAGCGGTGGGCAAGCCAGTAGGCAGGATCACAGTGGCGGACGCCGCGAACTACCTGGGCAGCCTGTCGGGCCTGTCGGCTGCTTCCCGCGCCCACCACATTTCGGCGGTGCGCTCGTTCCTCAAGTACTGCCAGGGCCAGGGCATCATCGCGCAGACGCCCCTGGACGCGCTGAAACGGCCCAGAGTGGCTCTGACCTCCATGATGCGCTACCTGGGCCAGGAGGAGGCAGAGAGACTGCTGGAGGCCGCTCACGGGGTGTCTCCGCAGTGCTACGCCGCCTGCGCGACGCTGCTGCTCACGGGCTTGAGGGTTTCGGAGCTGGCCTCAGCCCAGTGGCGGCACCTCTTCCGAGACCCGGAGGGCAGGCTCGGCCTCCTCGTGGTGGGCAAGGGCGGCAAGGAGCGAGTGGTGAAGGTGAGGGACGACCTCTTCGCCTTGCTCTGCGAGGAGCGGAGACGCAAAGGGCTTCCTAGGAAGCTGGACGGACGTGATCGGACGCCGCTGCTGGCCGGTCGGGGGAGGAAGCCCTACACCACAAGGGGCCTGCACAAACTGGTGGCCACGGCAGCCAAGGCGGCCAGTATTGACAAGCCGGTGTCGCCCCACTGGCTTCGGCACTCGTTTGCCACCCTCGCGGCGGTTGGTGGCGCACCGGCCTACCAGCTGCAGGCGGACTTGGGGCACGCCCGGCTTGAGACAAGTCAGCGGTACGTGCACTGGGCGAAGGGGCTAGCGGAGAGCGCGGTAGACCGACTGCCCATAGGGGTGCTTTCGAGGCAATAGGCTACCTGATCACGCCCTCGCTTGCTCTGACGGCCATCAACTTCCGGCGCCTGAAGGGAGAGCTGACTGCACCTCTTTGACTTCGGCTCAGATACCCGGCGCATCACGCAGAGAACCCGGGTGACACCGAAGCGGCCTCCTCCCCCACATACATGCATGGGGGCCATGCTCGCACGCTCTGGCCTACCTCCTTGCCAGCCCAAGCGACTGCGAGTAGGATGGGGACTGCCCTGATTGTCTAGCATGGCGATGCCAAGGGGATGAAGAAAGGGGGCTGATGCAGTGGTGTGGAAGCCGGGCAAATTGTGGCTGACCTTCTCTGCGCTGGCAGCGGTGCTGGTGATACTGGCAGCAGCCTGCGAAGAGGAAAAAGGGGAGGAGACGCCTACTGCAACGCCTGCCGCTGCGGAGACCGCCACGCCCACGGCCACCGGCACTCCTACCGCTGCGGCGGAGGTGGCGGGCATTACGGACACGGAGATAATCCTGGGAGCGGATTGTCCCCTCGCCGGGAGCATGGGGGCGGTCTACTCCATGATCCCCCGCGCTACAGAAGCCTACTTCAAGTACATCAACGAGACCCAGGGGGGCGTCTGCGGTCGCAAGATCGTCTACAAGGTGGAGGACAACCATCTGGACCCCGCCAAGGCCATTGAGGCCGTACGCAAGCTGGTGGAGCGCGACAAGGTGTTCGCCATTGTTGGCTCCGTGGGCGACGACCCTCATGCCGCCGTGTGGGACTATCTCAACGAGAACGGCGTGCCCGATATATTGGTTTCGGCAGGAGCCCACCGATTCGGCAGCGACCCCCAGGGGCACCCCTGGACCGTCCAGATGATCCCCAGCTTCAGGATGCAGGGGACCTTTTTCGGCCGGTACATCTCGGAGAACCTGCCAGGCAAGAAGGTGGCCGTCCTCTATGAGAATGGCCCTGCGGGCTGGGACGGCCTCGCAGGTGTGAAGAACGGACTGGACCCTGAGAAGAACGAGATCGTCTCCGAGCAGAGCTTCGAGGTCACGGCCATCTCTGTCAGGTCACAGGTTGCTAATATGAAGGAGGCCGGCGCCGAGGTAGCGGTCATCGCTACCGGCCCCACCTTCACCTCCCAGGCGGTCAAAGAGGCCAATCGCCTGGGCTGGGACCCCGATGTCCTCGTGAGCTACGTCAATTCGGACGAGATAATCTTTCAGTTCGTTTCGCCCGAGCTCCTGGAGGGGGCCATTAGCTTCCAAGCCCTCAAGCTGGCGGGCTGGACCGACGACCCGGCGATAGCCCGCCACTATGAGATCATGGGTCAGTACGGCGGGCCCGCGCCGACCAATTTCAGCGTCTATGCCCAGGGGCTGGCAGAGGTGGCGGTGGAAGCGCTCAGCAGGACCTGCGATAACCTCACCCCAGAGGGGCTTATGGACGCCGTTGAGTCGCTTAAGGACTGGCACAGCGACTTACTGTTGGACGGCGTCAATATCACCTTCTCCGACGATGACCACACTGCCCTCCAGACCGGCCGGATGCTGCGGTCTACCATTAAGGACGGGAAGGGGAAGTTCGAGTACTTCGGCCCGCTATTCGCCTTCGAAGAGGAGGAACTGGAATAGGGATGCCGGTGCCCTGATTCAGGTTGAGGTAGGGGTCGCAGCCTAACTTGGCCCACAGGGTAAGGTAGTCGTCGGTGCCGAAGGCGTTGGGTTTCCGGCGGCCCAATCAGGCGAGCCAAGTGAGATCGGTTGAGGCCCCGGAGAGGGCAAGCCCGGCACTGTTCCGTATAATGGCGCGGAGGGTCAAAGGATGAGGGATTCTGCCAAGGGCGAAGGACAGGAGCGACTCTTGGCCGACATGCGCTCGCTGTGTGCTATTCAGCGGCCCTCAGCGTCGGCGGGTGAGCGCGAGGCCGCCGAGTGGGTGGCCTCACGGCTAAGGGAGATGGGGTTTGAGGCGGCGGTCGAGGAGTTCCGCTTCTGCCCCGCTTACTGGACTGCCTGGGGTATCCATGTGAGCTCGGCTGCCCTGGCGGGCATTGCGTCGCTCTCGTCGCGCAGGCTGGCCGGACCAGCGGCGGTCATATCCTCCCTTCTGGCTATCTCCTTCTGGGGAGATCTGACCACCGGCTTCCACTGGTTGCGTAACCTTCTCCCCGCCGAGCCGGGATACAACGTGCTGGGGCGGCTGCCGAACCCGAGCGCGAAGCGGGTCTTGGTGGTTTCCGCCCACCACGATGCGCCTCATTCGGGTGCCGTCTTTCATCCGGGCCTCGCCCGCTGGCTAAGGCCACGCTCCGGTCCGGCCAGGGAGCAGCCACCGATCCTGCAGCTGCCCTTCGCCGCCATGCTGATCGTGGCCGCCGCCTCCCTGCTGCGTGCTGCGGGTCTGTCGCCGCTTATCTGGCGGAATCCGTTGCGGCTGGCTGTTCTCCTCAACGGTGTCACCGCCGCTCTCCTGGCGGACATCGGCCGCAGCTCGGTGAGCCCCGGTGCCAACGACAACGCCTCAGGCGTGGCCGCGGTGCTGGCTCTGGCGGAGGAGTTCAAGCAAAGGCCACCCCCCAATCTGGAGGTCTGGTTCCTTTCCACAGGCTGTGAGGAGGCGATCATGGGCGGCATGCTGGCCTTCGGCCGTCGTCACTTCCCCGAGCTGGTAACCCGGCGTCCCTTCTTCCTCAATTTCGAGGTGTTGGGCTCAGGTCGGGTCAACTACATGGAGGGCGAAGGCTTCCTCAAGCTCTACCCCTACCACCGCGAGGCGGTGGAGCTGGCGGCGGAGGTAGCGAGCGAGAGGGGTTTCGAGGAAGTGAGGAGCCACACGATCCGGTTTGGCACCGACGCTCTCGTACCCACGCGTCACGGCTTTCCGGCCCTCACGGTAGACTCGGTAAACGAAGGCGGTTCCGTTTCCAATTACCACTGGCCGACAGACACGCCGGACAACATCGACGTCAGCTCTGTGCAGCAAACCGTCGCCTTCGCCAGGCGGCTGGTGGAGCTGCTGGACGAGCGAGCCGCCTCATCCTAGCCCGGCTGGGCAACCGGGCCCTTCTTGGCAATGGGGCCTCGCGGCCTTGAGCTACGGCCGATGCCTTCGCTGCAGCCGCCCGCCTGGCGCTCAGAACACCAGAATTATACATGGCGTACCTGTTGGCAGAATAGCGGAATCCCCCAACGTCTCTGATTCGTCGGGCCGCAACTACGCCCTTCTGGCGGGCCTCGCCGGTCTCGCGGTAGGGGTGGGTCGCCTCCCGACAGACCGGAAGTCGCTTCACTTCCTATCGGCCGTCTGATACTCTTGCCTATGGGGAATTCAACCAGGAAAGGTAGCTCCATGGCGGTGATCCGGCGTCCGCTACTACAGGTGCGCCTCCGGTGAAACGCTGCCTGCTTATCGAGGCCCCCGGCCATCCTGGTGCTCCCCGCTCCCGTCGTGTGGTTCCAAGTAGTGACAGGGCGGCCATAGCTTCTTCCCTTGCCA
>DAOUDQ010000248.1:0-2358 GCA_034431045.1 Dehalococcoidia bacterium
CAGATGGTGGAGAACTTCCTGCGAGGGGGCGCAGCGATCAACGTCCTGGCTCGCCAGGTTGGAGCGCGCATCTTGGTGGTGGACGCAGGCGTGGCCACCGAAACGCCGCTCGCCGGCCTGGTGTCGAAGCCAGCCGGTCGAGGCACGGCCGACATGTCGCAGGGGCCGGCCATGAGCCGCTCCCAGGCCCTGGCCTGCCTGGAGACGGGGGTCGAGGTCATCAAGACCGAGATGGCCAAAGGGGCGGACATCGTGGGCGTAGGCGACATGGGCATCGCCAACACCACCGCCGCCAGCGCCGTGACGGCGGCCATCACTGGCCTGCCGCCGCGGGCGGTGACCGGCCGAGGCACGGGGGTGGACGACGATGGCCTGCGGCGGAAGGTGGCCATCATTGAGCGGGCACTGGCGGTGAACCGTCCCGACCCCGGCGGTGCTCTCGACGTGCTGGCCAAGGTGGGTGGCTTCGAAATAGGGTTCCTGGCGGGGGTGATGCTGGCTGCGGCGGCGGCCCGTCGCCCTGTTGTCCTCGATGGCTTCATCACAGGCGCGGCCGCCCTCATCGCCTGTGGACTCTGCCCGCGGCTTGGCCGCTATCTACTTGCTTCTCATCTATCGGTCGAGCCGGGCCATCAGGCGGTGCTCGACCAGTTACAGCTCAGGCCTCTCTTCGACCTAGGCATGCGCCTGGGCGAGGGGACAGGCGCTGCTCTGGGCATCTTTCTGGTGGAGGCGGCGGCGCGCTGCCTGGCGGAGATGGCCACCTTCGCCGAGGCGGGCGTCTCCCAGCGCAGGGCGGAAGAGCCACCCCTGCCAACAGCGGGAGAATAGTTGCTTTTCCTTACCGCCCTGGAATTCCTCACTATCCTGCGTCTGCGGCGGCCCCGCGAGGCAGATCTGAGCCAGCTTGCTCGCTCTCAGGCGGTCTTCCCCCTCGTCGGCTTGCTCCTGGGGCTGATGCTGGTCGGCCTGGACGAGGGGCTGTCGGAGGCGATGCCCGGGCCGGCGGTGGCTGGCCTGCTGGTGGTGGCGCTGGTCGTCGCTACACGCGGGCTCCACCTGGATGGCCTGGCCGACACCTGCGACGGCCTGTTCGGCGGCTACACGCCTGAAGAGCGGCTGGCCATCATGCGCGACAGCCGGGTGGGGAGCTACGGCGTGCTGGCGGTGACCTCCGCCCTTCTCCTGAAGTGGGCTGCCTTTCTGTCGTTGGCCTCGCCGGTGCGGCGGGGTGCACTGCTCCTGGTGCCCGCCCTGGGCCGCTGGGCGATGGTGGCCGCTGTGGCTTCCTTCCCCTATGCTCGGCCGGAAGGGCTGGGAAAGGCCATGCGCCAGGTGGCCTGGCCTTACCCTGCCTTGGCGGGTGGCGTCGCCCTGATGGCCAGCCTGTTCTTCTTCGCTGGCTGGGGCCTGGCCCTGTTCGGCTTTGCCTCTGTGCTGAGCTGGCTGGTCGCCTTCTATGTGCGGGGGAAGATCGGCGGCATTACCGGCGATGTATATGGGGCTATCGGCGAAGTTGTAGAGGTGGCGGTCCTTCTATTTGCGGCTTCCGGTCAGGAGACCGGCTGGCTAGCCGCCTGGCTGTGGCGAGGGTAGAGCGATGAGCAAGGAGCTAATCTTGGTCTTGGGCGGGGCACGCAGCGGCAAGAGCGCTTTCGCCCTGAAGCTGGCCCAGGAGGCTGGCGGTCGCCTGTTGTACGTGGCTACTGCCCAGCCGGGCGACGAGGAGATGCGCTGCCGCATCGCCAGGCACCGGGAGGCGCGACCGCGGTCCTGGCGCCTGCTGGAGGAGCCCCTGGCCATCGGTGCAGCCCTGGCTCCTCTCCTGGACGACGCTGATATCGTCCTCATAGACTGTCTTACGATCTGGGTGAGCAATCTTCTTCTGTCAGCTCTTCCTGGGGATATTGTCGGGGATCCCGTGCAGGCTGCGGCGGCGGAAAGGGTGGTGGACGAAGCGATTGGTGTGCTGCTCCAGTCCTATCGCAACGGCGCAGCCTCTTTCATCGTGGTCAGCAACGAAGTAGGCTTGGGCCTGGTGCCCGAGCACCCCCTGGGGCGCCTGTTTCGGGATGTCTTGGGCAGGGCTAATCAGTGTGTGGCTGCGCAGGCCGATAAAGTCTACCTGCTAGTGGCTGGCATGGCCGTAGACGTGTGCGCGTTTCGGAGAGCAGCGGGATGTTGTCGCGGGTCATCACTCGGCACGAATGACGGAGGTGTGTGCAAATGGAGGTAGTGCACGAGCGGCGCTTTGCCTGCTGAACGATGTGTCTCACCTAGAGGGGAGTTAGGGAATAGATGTGATGAAAGTTATCGCTTCCTGGAGCGGAGGAAAGGATAGCTGCTTTGCCTGTTACA
>DAOUDQ010000249.1:0-2267 GCA_034431045.1 Dehalococcoidia bacterium
GGGGCGTTCACGACGCTGGAGGGACAGACCCTGCTCGTCTGGGAAGCGTGGCCCCTGTCGGTTGGCGGCGTGGGAGTGCCGGGGACGGTCTTGCCTCTCACCCCCGAGCAAAGGCAGATGCTGCCGCCAGAAGCAGGCGAAAAAGAAACCCTCGCCGTTCAGACGGGCGAGGGCCTGCTGGCGGTCCTGCGACTGCAACGAGCAGGGCGCCGCTCCCTTACGGTGGCCGAATTCATACGAGGACAGCAAGACCTCTTCGGCCGCAGGCTGGGCTCATAGGGCGCGGCCTGCCTATTCTTCCTCCCTCTCTTTCTCCTCCGCCTCCGCTTCTACCTTCTCTCCCTCGACTGCCTCTTCTGGGACCTCGACCTCTTCCTCGACCTCTTCCTCGACCAGGCGCGGTGCCGCTACCTTTGCCACCACCAGCTCGGGGTCGACCAGAAGGGTGACGTCCGGAGTCACCTCCAGGTCCTTCACATGGACGGCGTCGTCGATCTCCGCCAGGCCCGACACGTCCACCTCGATGTGAGGAGGCAAGTCGGCGGGCAGACCCTCCACAGTGATGACGTTGACGCTCTGGAGGAGAATGCCGTGGTAAACGTCAACCGCCGGAGCCTCGCCCACGATGACCAGGGGCACCTCCAGCCTGATCTTCTCCTTAAGCGATACCTGATAGAAATCGACGTGCAGGAACTCGTCGGTGATGGGGTCGCTCTGAACGTGGCGGACGAAGACCGGTCGTCGCTTCTTCTCGCCCTCCACGTGGAGCTGAAGCATGGCGTTGCGGCCGACTATACGAATGGTTCGGGCCAGGTCGGGCGTGGGCACCTGCACGGCCTGGGAGGGGAGAGCGTGACCGTAGATGTTGGCCGGTGTTATGCCCTGCCGACGCAGCCTCTTGACCTTCTTGCCCAGGATGCTTCGGGGCGTTACCGCCAGCTCGATCTGAGTTGCTGCTTGTGTCATCTGTGTCACCTCGCCTGTGACAGCTTCCACCCTATCAGATAGCCGGCCCTTAATCAAGGCCGGGGCCCGTCGGCTCGTCCCGCCCATCTTTGGCCGAGTAGTGCTGACCCGCCTTGACATTTGCCGCCCAATAAGCAGAGAATCGGGCGTGATTATTACGCTGGCCTAAGCGGCAGGCAGACCCAAGAGGAGGCAACGACATGCAGAGCTGCGTTAAGACAGCCGTGGGCAAGGTCGAGATGATGGACATCGCCATACCCACACCTGGGCCCGGGGAGATGGTAGTCAAGACCACCCTCTCCACCGTCTGCGGCACCGATATGCACTTCCTAGACGAAGGCCCCACTGAGTTGCTGGTCGCCTTGTACCCCTCCTTGGCTGGCTTCCTGGCCAGCCTGCCGGGACTGCCAATGGGCCATGAAGGCGTGGGCACCGTGCACGCCCTGGGAGAGGGCGTGACCCGCTTCCAGCCAGGCGAGCGGGTGTGCTGCTCCTGCCGCTTCGGCTGCGGCAAGTGCGCGCAATGCTACACGGGTGACTATACCATGTGCACCGGCGGCGGCAGGGTCATCTTCGGCACTCAGGGCGAATACTTTGTGATACCCTTCGCCGATATCAACGCCGCCAAGGTCCCCGACGAGGTCAACGACGAGCATGCCATTCTCGCCACCGACATCATGTCCACCGGTTTCGCCGCTATCGAGCGGGCCGAGTTGAAGATCGGTGACTCGGTGGCTATCTTCGCCCAGGGCCCGGTCGGCCTTTGCGCCACCGCTGGGGCCAGGGCCAGGGGTGCCGGCCTAGTCATCACCGTAGAGTCTGTACCGGAGAGGATGGAGATGTCCAAGAAGTTCGGCGCCAACGTGGTCATCAACCCCAAGGAGAAAGGCCCTGCATTAGAGATCATGAGCCTGACCAACGGCCAGGGGGTGGACGTGACCGTGGAGGCGGTCGGCCTACAGGAGACCTTCGAGCAGGCCACCCGAGCGGTGCGCCCTGGCGGCACCGTCTCCAGCATTGGCGTCTACGGCGTTTTGCCCCAGGTTTCCATGGCGACGATGGCCCCCTCCTTCTACCACCGCAAGGTCGTGACCACTTTCTGCCCCTCGGGCCACGTCCGCCTGAACCACCTTTTCGACATCATAAGGTACGGCAAGGTCGACCTGTCGCCCCTATTCACTCACCGCATGAAGCTCTCCCAGGCACCCGAGGCCTACGAACTCTTCCGCGACAAGCGCGAGGGCGTCCTCAAGATAGCGCTCACGCCCTAAGCTTCGGCATCCGCTACAACCAAGGGGGCC
>DAOUDQ010000250.1:0-1712 GCA_034431045.1 Dehalococcoidia bacterium
AGCGAACGTTCGTGCTATCGCGAGGCTGGCGCACCTTCTAGTTTCCTGCGGAGCCATTCCGGCACGTCACCTCGCGAGCCGGATGCGATCCCTAGCACGGCAACGTTCGTAGCCACAATGATCACCGTGACAACCACCGCCGGTTTGGCGAAGATGCTTTTCATTTTCTGATACCACACCACCTTGGCATCACATGTGGTCGCAGTAAGTACGGCCTCGACGATGTCCTCCGGTGGCGCTTCTTCAGGAATGCAGCCCAGGAACGCCGGCTCGCCACAGGCGATAGATGACTCCGTCGTCATCCGCCGCGTTCAGACCCGGAACGCGCACGCCAACCTCGGGCCTGGGTGCATTCTGCCACCGCGATCGCATCGCATACGCCGGGAAGCCAACTGTCAAGGAGCACCATACCAGGCCGAAGCCGCGGGATCGACTGTGCCTCCATTCTAACACAGGTCTCCCTCCATAAGAGGATCCTGTGTCCGGCAGGCGGCGCCGACCCGTGCCTCAATCGCCGAGAAAGCAGCCTACCCAGACGTTCCCCTTTCCCGGCGTAGGGTTGGCGATCCGCCTGGTCTGGCCGCTGAAGGTGCTCAATCCGATGAGGTAGCTGTCGCCCGGCCCGGGGCCCACGGTCAGGAAATCATCCCGGCCCTCGATCAGGTACAGCGACGTGTCATGCGAGAGGTAGTCGCCGCCGGCTTGCTCCACTTGCAAGGGCGGGCCACACAACTGCCCCAGCCTCAAGGGCGAGGGCAGCCCGCCGTACGCGAACTGGATAGAGTTCGGGTGCCACCTGCGTGGGCTTACATCCCCACGGTCATATAGCAATTGCCTGCCGCTCTCGACGTCAGCCAGATAGAGTTCCCGCGTGTTCTGGTCGACATAGCGCGAGTAGGCGAGCCAGCGGCAGTCGGGCGACAGCTGCGCTTCCGTGCCCATGCCGGTGAAGGTGTGCAGCCGGGTGGCCGTCCCTTGTGACAGATCGAGCCGCCAGACGGCAAAGGTGGCCTCGGGCTTCCACACATCGAGCACATAGCGCCCTTGGGTTACGATAGCGTATGCCAGCGGACCACCGCCCAACCAGTAGATGGGTGGGAACGTGGACCGGTGACCCCAGCCGATGGGCTCGTAGTCCAGCGGGATATCGCGGCGCTGGCCGCTGGCAGTGTCGACGAAGGCCAGGCCGCTGTGGACGTAGACCAGCGCCTGCCGGCCGTTGGGAGTGTAGAGGATCTCCTGGCGGTAGGTGGAGCCCGTCGCAAAGGGCACGGTGTGGGTCACCCGGCCATCGGCGGTGTCGATTAGGCGCAGCTCGTGCTCGGTGAGGGCCGCCAGTTGCCGTCCATTCGGCGCAAAGGCCAGCGCCCAGACGTCACCTGGAGGCACGATCACGCGCGGCTCGGCGCCACTGTCGGCGTCCACTAGGCGCACGGTTTCTCCATAGGGCGGTACCCCCGTATCGAAGGCATCGAAACCGCGGCAGTACCAGAGGATGCGTGTGTTGGGAATCCAGCCCATGCTCAGCACCGTCTGCACATGCGCGAACTCGGGGTGGCGCTCGCTGATCTCGCGGCCATCGGACACGGCCAGCCGGCGCTCGTCCGTGCCATCGGTGCCGACGACCCAGATCTCGTCGTGTCCCTCCTCAGGCGAACGATGGAAAGCGACTAGGCGGCTATTGGGCGACATGAGACCGTCCTCCACATTGG
>DAOUDQ010000251.1:0-2468 GCA_034431045.1 Dehalococcoidia bacterium
TCGCCTCGGTGCCCAACCTCATGTACCGTGATGGGTCACGCATTCGGGTCAACAAGTTCAAACCACCCGAACCAGCCGATGCCCTGCCCATACCCGATTTTGATGGGCTGCCGCTGGATCGCTACTTGGCCCCGATGACGGTTCTGCCCCTCGCTGCTTCGCGCGGCTGCTACTGGGGGCGTTGCGCCTTCTGCAACGTGGGGTATGGTGAGTCGCTCCATTTCAGCGAGAGGCGTGCCGAGCAGGGCGCTGAGGAGATGATGGCTCTGACCGAGGCCTACGGCACCCGCCATTTCTTCTTTGCCGACGAGGCGCTCTCCCCGCGCATGCTCAAATTCCTCTCGCAGCGGCTCATCGAGTCCAACTCGCATTTCGACTGGACATGCTGTGCACGTTTTGAGCGCAGCATAGACGCGGAGTTGCTGCGGAAGATGGCCCAGGCTGGTTGCAAGATGGTGCTATATGGGCTCGAGTCGGGTTCGCAGCGGGTGCTGGACCGGATGGATAAGGGCACCTCCCTGGAGGTGGCTCGGCGGATATTGAAGGAGGGTGCAGAGGCGGGGATCTGGAATCATGTCTTCCTCTTCTTTGGCTTCCCGGGGGAGACGGAGGAGGAGGCCCGGGAGACAGTCCGGTTCTTCAACGCCAACCGAGGCATCATCCATTCCGCCTGTATGGGCACCTTCCTGCTAGAAAGGTACTCGCGCGTGGCCGATGAGGCGGCAGGGTATGGGGTCTCGCGCCTCATTACCCGCCCGGAGCGGGATCTGGCGTACTACTACGATTACGAGGTCTCCTCGGGGATCAGTTCCGCCCGTGCTGAGGAGATCGAAGACCAATTCCTGGAGAGCCTCCCCGACAAGCCATTCCCCCAGTTCTATTTCCACGATATCTACCGGTTCCTCTACGCCAGCCGCTTCCGCGATTCGGAGCCCTTTCCGACCATGCTGGGGAAGGGATCTTCAGATTGAGGAGTAACGACAATGTCACAAACGAGTTGGCGACAGGATAGGAGAGAAACGTATCCCGACGTGGCCTGGGAGACGCGGACACCCGAGCAAGTTGGGCTTTCAAGGGTGAAACTCGACGCGCTGCGAGATCTGGTCAGCGGGCGTGGCTGTGTCGTGCGCCACGGCTATATGGTCTACACCTGGGGCGCCCAGTCGAAAAGCGCGGATATCGCATCGGCAGTCAAGCCCGTCATCAGCACCCTGCTCCTCTGCGCCCTGCAGGAAGGGAAACTTGGGAGCGTGGACGACAAGGTATCGGACTACGAGCCGAGACTGAAGGGCTTGAACGAGGGCAAGGACGGCAGTATCACGTGGCGGCACCTGGCCTCGCAGACTTCAGGTTACGGCTTGGTGGAAGCACCTGGCACGGCCTGGGCTTACAACGACTACGCGCTCGCCCTCTACTACGACATGCTCACCCAAGAGGTCTTCCAGGACAGCGGCACGAACATTCTCAAGACGCGACTAGCAGATGTACTTCAATTTGAAGACCCATATACTTTCCAAGCCTTTGGACCGGAAGATCGTCCGGGCCGACTCGCTGTCTCGGTGCGGGACTTCGCACGTTTTGGGCTCTTTTACCTGCGCGGCGGGAGATGGAAGGCCAAGCAGGTGCTTAGACAAGAGCTGGTAAGACTGGCGATTTCCAGCCCCCTTTCCGCTGACATCCTGCTGACCAGCGGAAAGGAAGCGGACATGCTGCCCAATCAGCGTACACTTGGCGGCAGCAAGAACATCACCCCTATTGGCCCTGGTTACTACAGTTTCAACTGGTGGCTCAACGGCGTGGACAAGGAGGGCAGACGGCTGTTCGTGGGCGCGCCGCCAGATACCTACGTCGCCAGCGGACATGGTGGACGGAGGGTGCTGTGGGTGATTCCCAGCCTCGACCTTATCGTCTGCTGGAACGACGCCGAGGTGAACGATCACGACGTGAGCCCTGGCAATCCTGCCTCAAAATGCAACCGAGCAGCCTGGCTCATTGCACATGCAGCGGAGTGGGTGTGGCCCGAGGCGGACTGGGCAACGGCTTCCCCTGAAAGCCAGGGTATGTCTAGAGAGAGGCTAGAGAAGGCGGCAGCCTATGCCCAGAAGTGCGGTGGTGGTTCCGGCTGTGTCATTCGCCATGGGTATCTCGTGAAGGAGTGGGGCTCACCGACGACCCTGGCCGACATAAAGTCCGCGACCAAGGGCAGCATGGGGACCACTGCCCTCGGTCTGGCCGTGGATGCGGGTTTGGTAGCACTGGAGGACCTCGCCCAACAGCACTATCCGGCCCTGGGCAGCGAGAGGCCGGAGAACGTCGCCACGGGCTGGCTCGGCGAGATCAGGATACGCCATGTGGCGACAATGACCGCCGGCTTCGACGACGGCCGCCCTCCCAAGCTGGTCTACCGGCCAGGCACCTCCGACATCTATAGCAACGATACCTCCAATATGCTGGCAGAGCTTTTGACC
>DAOUDQ010000252.1:0-3288 GCA_034431045.1 Dehalococcoidia bacterium
GCTTCGGCCAGGCTGGCAGCCGGCAGGTCCTCGCTGACCACCGCCGACAGGTCGAACTGGCCGCCGCCAAGGTCCACCGCCTCCTCTACTGGGCTGCCAGGAAAGTGCAGAAGATGCTCCATCAGACAGTCGCGGCCGCTGATGGCCAGGTCGAAATTGGCCAGGGCCACCTGCTGGGGCATGTCCTGGGGCCGAATGACCTTCACCTCTAGGCCCTCTACGGAGCTCCGCGGCCTGCACACCCATCGCCGCTCATCATAGCCCTGGCAGGACAGGCCAGCCGCTCGCAGGATAACGGCGGCGCTGGGCTGCAGGTGCCCATCGGGCAGCGCCAAGCGCACAGTGCTCGCCGCTCGCTCCGTCGTCAAGGGCGGCCGTGGCGGCCCAGCCAGGGCAGAGGGCAACTCGAGGCCGGCTTCTGGCTGCCGACCGCCCCCCAGGGCCATGAGGGGGCCCAGCACAGGGCTCAGATCCTTCTCCTCAATGCTGCGGCGGTGAGCGATGAGCCAAGGTGAGCCCACCAGCAAGCGGTACAGCGGCCTCAGGCCCTGCTCTCGCACCCCCTCCTCACTGCTGGCAGCGACGACCGCCAGGTCAGCATCCTCGGGGGGATAGGCCTCCGCCGCCCCCCACACCGGGAACACCCGATAGGCCGGCAGGCGGGCGCTGAGGGCGAATGCCTCGGTCAGGTTGGGGTACTCGCTGACCAGGCGCAGACCAGGCACCCCCGCCAGGCTGTCCAGGCTGGTCAGACCGCTATTGGATGCTGCCGCCACGTACAAGCCCGAGGGGCCCAGGGGGAGGGCCCTTAGCTGCACCACCGCCTCGCTGGGATAGCGCATGAGCAGCTCCTTCAGCCAGGCCAGGCTACAGATGCCCAGGTGGTAGTTGCCCAGGGCGATCTGGATGGGGATGTCCTTCTCGCGGAAGACCCGCAGGAGGACGCCCTCGGCGCCGTCCAGGCGCGGTCGATAGGAGCGGGAGCCGTCCGTGTAGCCGCGGACGATCAGGCCAGCCTGCCTCAGAAGCTCATCCGTAGGCCGGGCTAGCTGGCCAGCGGGCAGGGCCAACTTAAGGGACACCGCCCATCGCCTCCAGGGCGGCCAACAAATCGTCGAGCTTGACGAAGGCCCGCCGCCGCTTCTTGCTCCGATCGTAAAGGGAATAGCCGATCCCCTCAGCAGAGGGCTTCACCGTCACCTCCCAGCGACAGGCAGAAGGCGCATCTCGGACCAGGGCTACCTCGGTCCGCAGGCCCAACTGCTGAAGCGGGCCAATAGCGGCGAAGGCCGCTGCCACAACATCCGCCCGGTCGGAGGCGGGCCTCACACAGACAGCTTCCTGCCAGGGAATGGCCTCCCCCGGCGAAGGCAGCAGCCTGGCCAGCTTGCTCGCGTCCAGGGCAAAGCCGGAGGCCGCCACACCGGGGCCGCCCACCAGAGCGATCAGGCCGTCGTAGCGGCCACCCCCTCCCACCCTCTCACCGTTGGCTACGAACTGGAAGACGGGCCCCGTATAGTACTCGAAGCTGCCCACCAGCGCCGTAGCCACCTGGCAGCGACAGGCCAGAGCCGACAGCGTATCGACCAGCGTGGCCAGTTCCTCCAGAGGGCGGGCCATCTGGGGCACCGCCTTCTGGAAGGTGCTGCCAAGATTAGCCAGATAAGCGCTGCCAGCACCCTCGCCCTCGAACAGGTGCCGCAGGGGTGCTTCCAGGGAGGGCAGTCGCTCCTCAATGGCGGTCAGGGCTGTCAGATCGCCATCCAGGATGCGGTCGTAGACGCGCACCTGGTCGGCCAGCTCCAGGCCAGCCTGGACCAGAACCGCGCGCACGATGCCAGGATGGGAGAGGCGCACCTCGACCGGGCCCAGGCCCAGCCGCTCCAACACCTGACAGCCCAGGAGGATAAGCTCCACATCGCCCAGGGGCTGAGTATCGCCTATGAGCTCCACGCCGCACTGCCAGCCCTCCCGCGGCTCGTCGCCCTCAGCGAAGCGAAACACGTTCTGGATGTAGAAGAGCTTGGCCAGCTTTTCCTGTTGCAGGTGCTCCACAAACAGGCGAGCGGCCGGTATGGTGGCGTCGGGGCGCAGCACCACTCGCTCGCCGCTCCAGCCATCCCAGTCCAGGAATGAGTAGACGCGACCCAGCATCTGGGGGGAGAGGGTGCCGGCAGCCGTGAACAAGTGGAGGTGCTCGATGGTGGGGGTGCGCACCTCCTGATAGCCCCAGGCCAGGCAGAGGCCGCGAAACGCCTCCTCCACCCGCCGAAAGCGAGCCATATCGGCGGGTAACAGGTCGCGCATGCCACGGCAACGTGGTGACTCTCCCACCATAGACAATCCTTTCCTATTCAGACTCGGCCCCATTCTACCGCAGGGGCCAGAGCCGTTCAATGAAGAACGGTGCTGGCAGATGACCAGAAAGAGTATAATTAGACCAGCAAGACCATGCACGAATTGCCTGAGAAACGCCGCTTCAAGCCAAGGCTGCCGCTAGGGGTTGGCCTGTTCGTCCTCCTCGCCACCCTGGTGGCGGTGGCCGCCGCCTGCGGCGGCCCCGGCGGGCCGGAGGGGGCTGTTCACGTTCTGAAGGCCCACGGTGACGTGAACCCCGTCATGGCCCGCTACATCGACCGGGGCATCGACCAGGCCGAAGACGCCAAGGCGGTGGCGGTGGTCATCGAGCTGGATACCCCCGGTGGTCTCATGACCTCCATGGAGGACATCGTCAAGCGTCTTGAGAAAGACCGCATACCGGTTATCGTCCACGTATCGCCGAAGGGGGCAAAGGCTGCCTCGGCGGGAACCTTCATTACCATGGCCGCCAACATCGCCGCCATGGCCCCCAGCACCCGCATCGGCGCCGCCAGCCCGGTGGGTGCCGGCGGCGAGGATATCGAGGGCACCCTGGGCAAGAAGGTCACCGAGGACGCCGTGGCCTATGCCAAGAGCATCGCCGATTATCGCGGGCGCAACGCTCAGTGGGCCGAGCAGGCCGTGCGGGAGGCTGTCTCAGCCACGGAGACGGAGGCGGTCGACCTCAACGTGGTGGACCTGATAGCTGACGACCTCGAGTCCCTTCTGGAGGCGGTGGACGGGCGTGAGGTACAACTGGTTGACCGCAACGTCACGCTCGCCACCAAAGACGCCCTCGAGGAGGACAGGATCGTCCACAACGACATGAACTTCGCCGAGCGCTTCCTGGACATCATCAGCGACCCCAACATCGCCTTCCTCCTCCTCAGCCTGGGGTCGATAGCCCTCTTCTTCGAAATCGTCCAGATC
>DAOUDQ010000253.1:0-3537 GCA_034431045.1 Dehalococcoidia bacterium
GCCAGGTCGAGCGCCCGTTGGACGCCCTCGTCTTGGGGGAGGGGCCAGGCGCTGTAAACGATGCCTGCTGTCAGATGGGAGACCACCAGCGGCTCCAGGCCCAGCTCCCGACCAGTCGTCTCTATCTGCTCGCTGAAGGCGGGCACCTGGGAGGGCAGGACGGCCGCCTTGCAGAGCAGAGCGGCGCCGCTGGGCGAGGGCCGGGCGAGGCCGGCGATGGCCTGCCAGAGCTGGCCCTGGACGCTCTCATCCACTTCCGCGAAGGAGGAGGCGGCCGCCCGCCGGGAGAGTTCGCTCACTTCCTTGAGGGAATGCTCCACCGCCGCGGGCTCGCCGGCCGCCGCCAGCACCAGGGCGTAACCATCTTCGGCCGCCTCGCCCAGGGTGGAGGCTTGCCTGACTGCCGCGGCGTTGAGCAGCTCCACGGCGCGCAGGCTGAGGTTGGCCGTCTGGGCGACGAATCGCCACGCCTCCTGGGCCGAGGGAAGGAGGACGACCGCGGTCCTCTCGGCCCTGGGCAAGGGAGCCAGCCTGAAGGATACCTCGACGATGATTCCCAGGCTGCCCAGGGAGCCGATGAACAGGCGACTGAGGTCGTAGCCGGCTACGTTCTTCACCACCCGGCCGCCGGCCTTGATGATGCGGCCGTCGGCCTGCACAGCGCGCACCCCCAGGAGCAGGTCGCGGGCGGTGCCGTAGGCGTGGCGAGAAGGCCCCGAGGCGTTGACGGCCAGTATGCCGCCGATGGCAGCCTCCTGCCCCAATAGCGGGTCGAGGGGAAGGAACTGGCTGCGCTCCCCCAGGTGGCGCTGGAAATCGACCAGGGTCTTGCCAGCCTGAACGGTGGCCGTGACGTCAGCGGGTTCGTATTCTACAACCTCGTTCAGGTGGGAGAGGCAGAGGGCGATATCGTAGCGGCGGGGGATGTTGCCCAGGCTTATGGCCGTGCCGCCGCCCCAGGGGATGACCGCTGCACCTTCTTGACTGGCTAGGCGCATCACCTCCGCCACCTCCTCCACCGTCACGGGCAGGGCCACCACCTGAGGGATGATGCCGTCCACCGCGTAGCTGGCTGCTTCCTCCCGCGGCAAGACGCGCTGACTGTCCAGGGCGGACTCGAGCAGGTTGTGGAGAAGGCTTTCCTTTACCAAGACGCTACCTTTTCCAGCCTAGATATAGGCGTCGGGCCCCAGGGATTGGATGACCGCTCGTTGGTGGGACGCGACCTCGCCGCTGCCGATGGCGGCGGGAAAGATCTTCCCCGGGTTGAAGCGCTCTCCCGACGCGAAAGCCACCTGAATGCGCATCATGGCCTCCAGGTCGTCGTCTGTGAAGATCCAGCGCATGAAGTCGCGCTTCTCCATGCCCACGCCGTGCTCGCCGGTGATGGTTCCGCCGGCCTCCACGCACAGGCGCATTATCTCGGCCCCGGCCTCCAGCACCTTCTCTGCCTGGCCGGGCTGGGACTCATCGAAGGGGATGTTGGGGTGGAGGTTGCCATCGCCAGCATGGAAGACGTTGGCGATGGGGAAGCCGTACTTCTCACCGACCTCGTAGACGCTCCGCAATACCTGGGGCAGCTTGGTGCGAGGCACTGTGCCATCGAGGATGTAGTAGCTGGGGGCCAGGCGGCCCAGGGCTCCCAGGGCTCCCTTTCGCCCCACCCACAGGGCCTCTCGCTCGCCGGGGGTGAAGCCGATTCGCACCTCGCGAGCGCCTGTGCTCTCACAGATGGCCCGTATGGCCTCTGCCTCCTCGCCCACGCTGTCCCGCCAGCCCTCGACCTCGATGAGAAGGACGGCACCGGCGTCGGGGGGGTAGCCAGCGTGCACGGCCTCCTCCACCGCCTGCATGGTCACCTTGTCGAGCATCTCCAGGGCGGCTGGCAGAATCCCCTTGCCGATGATGGCCGAGACGGCCTGGCTGGCCTGCTCCATCTCGTTGAAGATTGCCAGCAGGGTGACGGTGGCCTCCGGCACGGGCAGAAGCCGCACGATGATCTTGGTGACGATGGCCAGGGTGCCCTCGGAGCCCACCACCAGGGTGCGCAGGTCGTAGCCAGGGCGGTCGGCGGTCTTGCCACCCAGCCAGACGATCTGGCCGTCGGCCAGGACCACCTCCAGCCCCAGCACATGATTGGTAGTGACGCCGTAGGCCAGGCAGTGGGGGCCGCCTGCGTTCTCAGCCACGTTGCCGCCCAGGGTGCAGGCCTTCTGGCTGGAGGGATCGGGGGCGTAGCAGAGGCCGTAGCGGCTCAAGGCGGCGCTGAGGTCGAGGTTCACAAGGCCCGGCTCGACCACTGCCAGGCGATTCTCGGCATCGATCTCCAGGATGCGCTTCATGCGGGTCGTGACCAGCATGATGCCGCCAGCGGTGGGGATAGCGCCGCCGCTGAGACCGGTGGCCGCGCCCCGAGCCACGACTGGCAGGCCGCGACGGCGGGCCAGCTTTACTACCTGCGAGACCTGCTGGGCGCTGGTGGGAAGGACGACGGCCTCGGGGAGGCCGCGCTCGATGGTGGCGTCGTATTCGTAGACCAGGAGGTCCTCGGGGGCATGAACAACAGCATCACGGCCGACGATAGCCTGGAGTTCGCGGACGAGCTTGCGGTCAGCCATTTTCACACTGAGTCTATCATTCGCTGGAGCCTGTGTCCACAGGAACGGTTGGCCTCGGGCTACTGGCTGGCCCAGCCCTTGGCTCTCTCAACCGCTCTCTTCCAGCTCTGGTACAGCTCCTGGCGCTGGCTGGCTTCCATTCGAGGCGCGAACCGCTTGCCCACCCGCCACTTGCTGGCCAGCTCGTCCTGGCCCTTCCAGAAGCCTACGGCCAGGCCGGCCAGGTAGGCGGCCCCCAGGGCGGTGGTCTCGGTAACCGCCGGTCGCACCACCTCGCGGCCAAGGATGTCGGCCTGGATCTGCATCAGCAGGTCGTTGGCGGCGGCACCGCCGTCCACCCGCAGCTCTGGCAGGGTCAGGCCGCACTCGCTCTCCATCGTTTCGATGACGTCGCGCGTCTGGAAGGCGATGGCCTCCAGGGTGGCCCGGACCAGGTGGGCACGGGTGGTGCCGCGGGTGATGCCCACGATGGTTCCCCGCGCCAGGGGATCCCAGTGGGGGGCGCCCAGGCCGACGAAGGCGGGCACCACGTACACCCCCTCGCTGGAGGGCACGCTGGCGGCAACAGCCTCGCTCTCGGCGGCGGTGGCTATCAGCCCCAGGCCGTCGCGCAGCCACTGCACCGCCGCCCCGCCGATGAAGATGCTCCCCTCCAGGGCGTACTCGACCCCCTGGCCCAGGCCCCAGGCGATGGTGGTGACCAGGGAGGAGCCCAAGGGGAGACTATCGTGGCCGACGTTCATCAAGACGAAGCAGCCGGTGCCGTAGGTGTTCTTGCCCATGCCCACCTGAAAGCAGGCCTGGCCGAAGAGGGCGGCCTGCTGGTCGCCGGCAATGCCAGCGATGGGGAGGGCCGCTCCCAAAAGGGATGGCTCGGCCTCGCCGAAGACGCCGCAGGAGGGAAGGACGGTCGGCAGGA
>DAOUDQ010000254.1:0-5704 GCA_034431045.1 Dehalococcoidia bacterium
ACGGGAGGAACTGGCGGTGATGGTTCGAACCTGCCTTGGCTGGCTGTGGTGGTTGCTGGTGGCGTAGCGGCGAGCATCTCCGCTGCCGCCTTTGTGGTATTGAGATCGCGCCGATAATAGGCCCGCCGTGGCTGGTGTGGCCTAGTCCGCAGCTGTTCCCCCGAGTGCTTTGAGCGCCGCTGTCAGGTCCCCCGGCAGGGGCGACTCGAAATCCTGATAGCGGCCGCTGGTCGGCAGGCGAAAGCCCAGCCGCCAGGCGTGCAGGAACTGCCGCCCCACCAGCGGCGAGGCCTTGCCGTACAGCCTGTCGCCCACCACCGAATGCCCGATGCTGGCGAAGTGCACCCGTATCTGGTGGGTGCGACCGGTGAGAGGCTCCGCCTCCACCAGCGAGTAGGCGACACCGTCGTCATCGAAGAACTCGCGCACCCGATAGCGGGTCTGGGCCGCACGGCCGCCCTCCACCACCGCCATGCGCTGGCGACGGCGGGGGTGCCGTCCGATGGGCGCATCGATCACGCCCTGCGGTGGCTCCACCCGTCCCCGCACCAGGGCCAGGTAGAGCTTGTGCACCTCTCGCTTCTTGATCTGCCCTGCCAGGCTGGCCTGGGCTCGCTCGTTCTTGGCCACCACCAGCAGGCCCGAGGTATCCTTGTCCAGGCGGTGGACGATGCCCGGCCGCAGCGTGCCCTTGATGTTCGCCAGCGCCGGGCAGACGGCCAGCAGGGCGTTGACCAGCGTCCCGCGAGGGTGGCCGGCCGCCGGATGCACCGTCAGGCCGGCCGGCTTGTCTACGACGATGACGTCCTCATCCTGGTAGACCACCCGCAGGGGGATGGCTTCGGCCTCCAGGGCCACGACCTCTGGCGGTGGCAGAAGGACGACGACGTCGTCGCCGCGACTCAAGCGATGGGAGGGTTTGCTGGCCACCCCGTTCACAGTCACCAGCCCCTCGGCGATCAGCCTGTGGGCGAAGGAGCGCGACAGTTTTTGCTCCCAACGGCGGGCCAGGAAGGCGTCCAGGCGCTCGCCATCGCGGTCGGCGAAAAGCTCCAGCACCCTCGTCATGGCTGCTGCCGCTGCTGGGGTGCGGCTCGAGGCCGTCCCAGCAGGAAGAGGATGACCAGTAGGGCCACTCCCACCACGATGGAAGAGTCGGCCACGTTGAAGGATGGGTAATGGGGAAAGTCGATGAAGTCGGTGACTTCGCCCAGGCGCAGGCGGTCGGAAAGATTGCCGATAGCGCCCCCCAGGAGCATGGCCACGGCGGCCGTCATGATGGTGTGCTCGAAGGGGGGATACCAGTAGTAGAGGAGGATGGCACCCACGCCGATAACAGTAGTGATCACAAGGAAGGCGTTCTGCTCTTGGAAAATGCCGAAGGCGGCGCCGGTGTTGGTCACATGGACAAAGCGGACCGGCCAGCTCTCGGGGAAGGCCTCGCCCTCCTCCAGGGTGGCCCGGATGACGTGCTTGGTGACCTGGTCGAGGGCGAGAACGGCCGCCGCAGTGGAGAAAAAGAGGAGGTCGCGCCGCCAGCGCAGGCGTAGCGGGGTTGCCCTCGGGCGCTTCGTCTGTTCAACTCGCATCAATGGCATGATAGCATTGGCCTATCTCAGCGAGCAACGAAACCACTGTCGCCTCTCTTGTTGACCCGCCCGCAAGCGGCCTGTTAGCCTAATCTTGCGATTCTTGTGAGGTTCTTGGGCTTGAATGGCCTCCAGTTTTCCCGGCCGTAAGGCCAGACCCGACCATCAGAATTACGGCGACCGCCTGCCTCCCGGCCAGCGGGTGGTAGAGAGCTGGCCCGTGCTGACCCAGGGGGCGGTTCCGCGCATCGATCTCGAGAGATGGGCCTTTCGCATCTGGGGTGAAGTGGAGGAAGAGCTCACCCTCGACTGGCAGGAGTTCAGAGCTCTCCCCAAGACCACCGTAAGCGCCGACGCTCACTGCGTCGACGGGTGGAGCATCGCAGATAACACCTGGGAGGGTGTAGCCCTCCGGGAGCTGATGAGAAGCGTTCGCCCCAAGCCCGAGGCCCGCTACGTCATGGTTCACTCCTACGGCGGCTACACCACCAACATCCCCCTGGAAGACCTCCTGGACGACGGCGTTCTCCTCGCCTACAAGCACGACGGCCAGGAGCTGACGCCAGAGCACGGCTGGCCCCTGCGCCTGGTGGTACCCAAGCTCTACTTCTGGAAGAGCGCCAAGTGGGTGCGCGGCCTGCGCTTCATGAATGAGGACCGCCCCGGCTTCTGGGAGGGCCGCGGCTACCACCACCGCGGCGACGTCTGGCAGGAGGAGCGTTACTCCCAGCCGAGGCATCTCCCTTAGGCCCGCGTTGACCCCTAGCGCTGGCGGCGAGTAGAATGAACTAAACATTCCGGCCTGCCGGCAGGTCGCTTCTGGGTGGATCGACCGTATGGACGAATTCGGGATGAACCTCGATGAGGTGATGGAGGTCATCGACACCGCTGAGGTGTTGGTGATTCGCTTTGCCATACTGGACAAGCGGCTGCTGGTCGACGCCCGCCACGACGACGTCGATGGTCCCCTGGTCAAGCTGGTGCCCAAGGCCTCCTCGGTGGAGGACCGCTTTCACAGCCTGAGGCAGTTGCGCCCCCGCTTTGCCCTGCCCGAAAAGATCGTGTCCTTCACCTGGCCACGCCAGGTGGAGACCTTTCGCCTCGCTGGCCTCTGGTCGCGCATCGTCGACCGGCTGATCGCTAGTGGCTACAGAGGGGTGAAGGAGCAGTGCGAGGCTGTATTCGGCGAACTGGTGGAGGAGGAGAAGGCCGAGGTGCTGACGGCCATCCGCGGCGGCCCGAGCTATCAATCGCTTTGGGAGCGTAGAGAGCAGTAGTCGGGAAAGGAAGCATACCAGGGGTTTTCTGCCAGGGGCCGGCACCCGGCCCCTTGTTTGCGCCAGGGGCCCGTTCGCCTCTGGCGGAACTACAGGTGCGTGATGACAGACAAAATCATTGACCTCAGAAGCGATACTGTCACCTTGCCCACGCCGGCCATGCGCCAGGCCATAGCCGAGGCCGAGCTGGGCGACGACGTCTGGCGCGAGGACCCCACGGTCAATCGCCTGGAGGCCATGGCTGCCGAGAGGCTGGGCAAGGAGGCGGGTCTGCTTACGGCCAGCGGTACCATGAGCAACCTGGTCGCTTTGCTGACTCATTGCCAGCGGGGCGCTGAGGTGCTCCTGGGCGATGAGGCCCATATCTTCCACTACGAGGTGGCGGGAGCGGCTGCCCTGGGCGGCCTGGAGCTGCGGACGATCCCCAACGATAGCCGCGGTCGCCTGCACCCCAAGGGCGTGGAGGAGGCCATTCGCCTTCCCGACATCCATCACCCTCGTACAGGGCTGGTCTGCCTGGAGAACACCCACAACCGTTGCGGCGGGGCCGTTCTCAGCGAAGCCGACATGGAGGCGGTGGCCCAGGTGGCCCATCGCTGGGGCATTCCTGTCCACCTGGATGGCGCCCGCATCTTCAATGCTGCTGTGGCTCTGGCGGTGCCAGCGGCTAATCTGGCCTGTCAGGCCGACTCGGTGGCCTTCAGCCTGTGCAAGGGCCTGGCCTGTCCGGTTGGCTCCCTCCTCTGCGGCAGGGGCGAATTCATCGAGCGGGCGCGCAAGTACCGCAAGATGGTGGGCGGCGGCATGCGCCAGGCGGGCATCATCGCCGCGGCGGGCATTGTCGCCCTGGAGGGCATGATCGACCGCTTGCAGGAGGACCACGACAACGCCAAGCTGCTGGCTGAGGGCCTGGCCGACTTGCCCTCCCTCCGCCTGGATCCGGCGTCCGTGCAAAGCAACATGGTAAGCCTAGAAGTCGAAGGTATCCCCGCCCTCCAGTTCCAGGGTCATCTGAGGGAGGCAGGCGTGCTGGCCACCTACATGGGCGGCCAGCGACTGCGCCTGGTCACCCACTACGGCATCGAGTGCGCCGACATCGACGAGGCCGTCCAGCGCATTCGAGCCGCGGCCAGCGTATTGACATAAACTGCGCCTCGTTGGGGTGTGTGGGCCTGGCGGAGGTCTATCTCCACAGGCAGCCGATGCCCTCTTGGCGGGCATGGAGTTCGTAGGTTGTCAGGCGACCGACGTAGCGCCCGTCCTCGCGCCAGGCCTTGGCCAGCCCTTCGGTCAGCAAGACAGCGTCCACCGACACGCCCTCATTAGTGAAGACGTAGCGGAGCAGACGGCCGTGCTTGTCCTCATTGCGGGCGTCGGCCTCCAGCCTGACGGTCGTGTCCACTAGGTCGCGGTTTCTTTGTGTGGCCTCTTGGTAGCACTTCTCACCCTCTTCGGGGGCGTCGATGCCGTAGTAGCGCACCCGCTGGCGCTTCCCGCCGATCAGGACATCTATGGTATCGCCGTCGATGACCTTCACCACCGTGGCCTGCTCCAGCGACTGCGGGTCGGGGTGAAGGAAGGGGGGAGGAGTGACCGTGGGGGCGGGTGTTTGCAGCGAAGGCGTTGGCGAGCCGGAGGGTCCGGGGGTGGCAGTGTCTGCCGTCCCGCCGTCGGTGGTGAGCAACTGGAGAAAGCCGACAAAGGCCGCCAGCAGGATGAGCAGGGGCCAGAGGATGGCAACCCTTCGCCTTCGTCGCAACCTGGGCCAGCGGAAATATCTTGTCAAACGCCTCATGGCTCTAGGCGATTTTGGCCAGGGCATCTTGTGCTGTCGTTCCACTGCCAGTTGACGATGGTGTTATAATAATTTACTCTCTTACCCCGGCCATGGCTACAGTCTTGTTCGTCTCCGGCACCAGCAACGTCGGCCAGTCGGCTTGTCAGCACTTGGCGGCTAAAGGATATGACGTAGTTTTGGCTGCCAGTGCTACTGAAGCGCTGCGCAATTTGCGCACTTTGATGGTAGATGCCGTCATCTTCGACACGGCCGTGTCTGACATGGCTGCTCAAGACTTTTGCCATTGGCTGCGCCAAGACCCCCGCTGCGAAGATGTGCCCACCCTGTTTCTTGTGCCACCGGCCTTCAGATGGCTACCTGACTCAGTCCCTATGAGAATAGGTCGGGACGCTCTGGTGAGCAAGCCTTTCGTCTGCTCGGAGGTGGAGCAGACCCTGAAGCGACTGCTGGGAGCGCCCGCAGTGCCCATTCCGAAGATCCTGACTGTTGGTGACCTATCGCTGGATTGCAGCCTGTTTGCCCTGTCGGGCGAGGGCGGCAGCGTACCCGTGACGCCCACCGAATTCCGCCTGCTGGAGTACCTCATGGAGCGGCCGGGGACGGTGGTCACCGCTGAGGAACTACTGGAGAAGGTCTGGGGCTTCTTCCCTCACACTGGCAGCAGCGACGTGGTGCGTTCACACATGCGCAATCTGCGGCGCAAGATCGGCAAGGTAGCCCGAGGGCGAGAGGTGATCCGCACTCTTCCCAGGCGCGGCTATCGATTTACTGGTTAGGGGCGCCAGGGGCAAGCTTTCCTTGACTTTTCCTCAAGCCATCGCTATTCTCGCAATGGACGTGCCTGTCTAGCGGCAGGTGGGCGGGAGTAGCTCAGTGGCAGAGCTCCTGCCTTCCAAGCAGGAGGTCGCGGGTTCGATCCCCGTCTCCCGCTCCACCCCGGAATAGACGTTACAACGCATGCAAGGCGAAGGCCGCCGAAGGGCGGTCTTCTGCTTTCGAGGCAGGTCGTCGGGGTTCGGTTGGTCTGTTGCCACACAAGC
>DAOUDQ010000255.1:0-7150 GCA_034431045.1 Dehalococcoidia bacterium
CGCGCCCCGGCCAGGAACGCCTCGGAGAAGCGAGGACCATTTCCTGAGGAGGAGAGCAAGCGGTGGACTACGAACTGAGCGAAACCCACAGGCTAATCCGCGATACGGCGCGGCGCATCGCCCGCGAGCGGGTGCAGCCACGTGCCGCCCAGATAGATGAGGAGGAGCGGTACCCCGACGACATCTTCGCCCTCTTCCGCCAGGCCGGGCTTCTGGGCCTGACCATCCCAGCCGACTACGGGGGCGGCGGCGCCGGTTTCCTGGCCCTGGCCCTGGCCGTCGAGGAGATGGCCAAGTACTGCTGTGCCTCCGGCCTCATCCTCGTTCTCTCCGCTCTCTCCACCCAGCCCATCATTATCGGCGGCAGCGAGGAGCAGAAGCGGGCCTGGCTCCCTCGCTCGGCGGCGGGCGATATCAAGGGCGCCTTCTGCCTCACCGAGCCCAACGCTGGCTCCGACGCTGGCGCCATCGAGAGCCGCGCCGCCCGCGACGGCGATGAGTACGTCATCGACGGCGAGAAGATGTTCATCTCCGGCGGCAGCGTGGCCGATTTCGTGGTCACCTTCGCCAAGACCGACCCTGCCGCCGATGCTCGTGGCGTCTCCGCCTTCGTCGTCCCCACCGACAGCCCTGGCTTCTCGGTGGCCCGCCTAGACCGCAAGATGGGGGTGACCGGCGTCCCCACCGCCAACCTGGTGTTCGAGGGCTGCCGGGTGCCCGCCGCCAACCTGATCGGCGAGGAGGGGCGAGGCTTCCGTATCGCCATGCTCACTCTGGGCACCTGCCGGCCAGTGGTGGGAGCCCGCGGCCTAGGCCTGGCCGAGGGAGCCCTGACCTACGCCCTGGACTTCGCCCGCGAGCGCCGCACCTTTGGCCGACCCATCCTGGAGCACCAGGCCATCCAGTTCATGCTGGCCGACATGGCCACCCAGATCGAGGCCGCCCGCCACCTGGTCTATCATGCGGCCTGGCTCATCGACCAGGGAAAGTACGACCGCCAGTACGCCCCTTACCTGTCCTTCGCCAAGGTCTTCGCTACCGAGATGGCGGTCAAGGTCTCCTCCGACGCCCTCCAGATCCTGGGCGCCCAGGGCTACATGAAGGACCACCCCCTGGAGCGCCACTACCGCGACGCTCGCCAACTGACGATCGTCGAGGGCACCAGCCAGATCCAGCGCATGGTCATCGCCCGCGCCCTGGCGGAGGGGGATATCGCCTATGGGTAGCTGGTAGAATGTAAGGACGGAACTTGTGAAGGGGGTGCCGCAAAATGGGCGGTAACATGGAAGACACACCTATGATAGACCTGATATCTCAGGTTGAAAAAAGCTCGAGACAACGCTTTGCGCACCAGTTGCGTGAACTCATGCCCAGCATTAGGGATTATTTAGCCTCCGTAAGAAATCTCCCCTACACACTTCACGACTGGCGACATTCGCAGAAGGTAGACCAGCTATGTGTCCACTTGGTTCCCGACAAGATCCTCCGGGCAATGACTCCCTTGGAGCTTTTTCTCTTAACTCTTGCGCTCTGGCTACACGATGGGGGTATGGTTCCCGACCGGGAAGACGAGACAGACGAAGACATACGAGAGGGTCACCCTACACGTATCCGCCGAAGAATACGGGGCGAAGGACTTCCATTTCTCGCGGGTTTAGATCCCCATGTTCGAGAGGTGTTGGGCCGAATCTGTCGCAGTCATGGGCTTGACTCGCTTCACGACGAAGAACTAGTACCCCCAACGACTTTTGTCGGCGAAGATGTGCGTCTAAGATTCCTCTGTGCAATCCTTCGGCTTTGCGACATCTGCGATGTGTCTTTCGAACGCACGCCATGGTACATTTACAAGAACTTCGTTTTCCGTCCAAATAGCCTACGCCATTGGGAGACAAATTTGCTTATCCATGGCCTTAAGGCTACACACGGAAAGAAAACGACTAGATTTTGTCTCGAGGCTGAATACACTTCGGAGCAAGAGCGAGAGTATATCAGCAAGGCTATTGAAACAATAGAGACAGAGATTGCCATTCTCAAAGACGTTTTCAAGTCAAACGGGTGGTGTGTTGAGACTGAAATCGAACAGGCTGTCCGCGAAAAAGATCCTGAGGACGAGACGCTCATAACAGTTCTACCCCCCAACATCTACAGGCTGCTTATTGATCACATTTACGAAAGCCGACGTGTCTACATTCGGGAGTTGATCCAGAACGCAATTGATTCATGCAAAATAAGAAGGAAATGGTGTGAGCAACAGGGTACTGCCTATGAGCCAATAATTCATGTGTGCGTCTACCCGGAGACAGAAGCCAGACGAGATGGGCCCTTCCTGCTCAAAGTGTATGACAATGGCATGGGTATGAATCAAGCCGACGTCAAGAGCTTTCTCCTGCAGATTGGCACTGGAATTATGCTATCCGAGGAAGTCGCGGAAATCCTCAGTTCTGGTGAAAGCCCAGAGCACTTGATCGCCGAGTTTGGTATTGGCTTTCTCTCGTGCTTTCCTGTGGCAGAAAATATCTCCATCAAGACCAAAAAAGAAGGGTTCATGGGACTCAAGATTGACTTTCCAGACTTCAGCCAAGAGCCTTCACGTGTATCTGAGAGGCATGTGCATATTTCTCGCGAGACATCCTTGACTGAACCTGGCACTACAGTCGTACTGTACCTTAACCAGGAAGGAAAGCGCCACGACATCCATAAGGCGGTTACGAAATACTGCCGAAATCTACGTTTCCCCCTTTGCTATCAAGAAAGCGAGTTCGATAAGCATCCTGATGTGTGGGCTGTTCACAACAAGCATGCTTCCTGTACTCGTATTCAGAAACGTTTCCTGGGAGAAGATGCACCGCACAAAGTGCGATTCGGCTTTGACGAAAGAAGCCAAATTGAAGGCGTTATTGGATTCTTCCCAGATCGTACTGAAAACACGTTCTATGTTTGCCAAGAGGGAATCTACATTCAGGATCGTCCGGATCTGGTTCGCCCTGGTTTCACCGGAATTCAAGGCGAAGTGAATCTTAAAGCTGGCAACATTACGCTAACTGCTCCTCGAAATCACATTGTACGTAACCGCAAGTATGAGACTCTCAAGCGGAAACTGGATCGTCACTTCCTTGAACTACTTGAAATTCTTCCTAAAGACAGCCCCATACGTCCCTACTCCGAACGGCCTGATCGAAGAGTCGCTATTCTGAACGGTCGCCACCAGTCATTAAGAAAGAACCATGACGAGTTAAAGAAGTTCTTCCTTGCTGTAGAAGAGGGCATTGTAGTCACAAGGGGAGCTGAAGAGGATGAGTCCGCGCTGAAGGAAATCAGAGAAGATGCGGAACGTGGGCAGCGCAAGGAAGTATACCAAGTCGTCGATCATGTCGAGACAATGGCCTTCATACCCTTGAAACCAGTAGATGGCTGCGAACTTCACCTTGTTCCTATGCTGGCAAAGATAAAAGCGAAGGTCTTGGCCGAAAGGGGCGATGTAGTTTTCAGAAGCCAGATACTGAGCCCTCGCGAGGAAGAATTCTATCAGGATCGATTTCTCCGGCGGCAGTTCTACCGGGACTATTTCGAGAGTTTTGGCGTCGAGTTGATTCAGCTTGAGCCTTCAGATTGGGGAGACCTCATCCCGAAGGACAAAAAGCTCCCTGAGCAGCTAGCGTCACTCGCCCGCGACTTGCTAAAGACAACGGATCTCCAGTTCATGAATAGAGATATCGATCTGAGATGCTTACTGGAGCGATCTCAACGTCTTCTGAACCTTGGACATCCTGCTGTGAGGGAAATTCTGCAGCTTTTCCATCGCTTAGAAGAGAACGGCGGGAAGCTTGAGATCATGGATCGGAACCTTCTCAGAGTCTATTTTCTGCTTGTGACGTTCAGTTTCAGCGACTCCATACATGAGCTTGAGCAATATTTGCGAGAGCTGGGAAGGAAAGGTGCCAAATAATGGGCGTCGTCAGCCGCCTTTCCCCTCTCTCACCTCCACCCCCTTCGCCCCCTGGTGCTCATCACTTAGACTACTCGCCTTTTTTCGTACCCGCTTCTGTTCTTGGTGGGCTCTGGGGGAGACACTGGCCCGCAGCCTCATCGCGTACCTCCACGACAAGTATCCGCAGGCCGACACCGGCTTCTACGTGGCCGCCTACAGGCGAGAGGGGCGGGCCAGCGTTCCCCACGTTTACTACTGCCACGTGAGCAAGAACCAGGTGCAGAGGCGGAACGTCAACCCCCAGACAGGCGAGGTCACCTACGGAGCCACCTGGGCCGGCCAGGTGGATGTGATCACTCGCTTGCTGAAGGCCAAGCAGGTCGTGGGGCCCGACGGCCAGCTCCTAGAGATTACGGGCGCCCGCATCAACTGGCACCTGATGAACGTCCAGGATGCCATCGACTTCGCCATCTATGCCGTGCGCACCACTATAGACACCATGCGCTTCGAGGCGCGGCCCAAGAATGTAGGCGGCCCCATCGATGTTCTCCTCATCGCCCCCCAGGGGAGCCGCTGGATCCAGCGCAAGGAGCTCCACGGCCAGCCTTCCCTCAGCCCAGAGGTGAGCTAGTAGCCGTTGGGTCGAAGGTGGTAACAGGGTGCGTGTCGGTGCCTTTCTGGCCGCCTTTCTCTTGCCAGCGACGCTGGTGGTCACCGCCTGCACTCAGGACGAAGAGAGCCCGCCGTCTCCCACGCCAGCGCCGTCCTCGTCCAACGTAGCGGAAGAATTCCTTCGCCTCTGGCAGGAAGACCGCTACAGCCAGATGTATGACCTGCTGGCCTCCTCCGCCCAGGCCGAGATCAGCCGCCAGGACTTCGTCGCCCGCTACCAGGCCATCGCCGAGGAGGCCACCATCAGCGGCGTTAGCTATCTATTCCAGCCCTCGCCCAACCCCGATGCCAGCGAACTGCCCTTCTCGGTCACTATCTCCACCTCCTTCTTCGGCGACATCGTCCAATCAAACACCATGAAGCTGGTGAAGGAGGGCGAGGGTGAAGAGGAGCATTGGCGCATCCTCTGGAGCCCCTCCCTCATCTTCCGGGAGCTGACCGGCGCCTCTCTCGTCCACCTCTTCACCGACGTGCCCCAGCGAGGCGCCATCTACGACCGTCACGGCATCCCCCTGGCCCTGGACGGCCGCGTGCACGTGGTGGGGGCGGTGCCAGGGCTGATCAAGGACAAGGAGGCCCTCATCTCCACTCTGGCCGATAGGCTGGAGATGGCGGAGGAGGAGATACGGGAGAAGGTGGAGGCGGATGTGCCCTCCTACTACTTCATCCCCCTGAAGACCCTGCCCTACGGCACACCCGACGAGGCTATCCAGCCCTTCTACCAGATAGAGGGCGTGGTCGTCCGGCCGGAGCTCGAGCGGGCGTATCCTCAGGGCACGCTGGCCGCCCACACCCTGGGCTATCTTATGGAGGTGAGCCAGGAGCAGCTAGAGGAGTTGGCCGGCCAGGGCTATCGGGCCGGCGACATGGTAGGGGCGGCAGGCCTGGAGGCCTACTTCCAGGAGGAGCTGGCCGGGCAGCGGGGCGGGACGCTGGCCATCATCACCCCCGAGGGCACCATCTCCCATGTGCTGGCCAAGAAGGAGGCCAGGCCGGGCAGGGACATCCACCTCACCATCGATATTGACGTTCAGCGGGAAGCCGAGGCGGCCCTGGGGGATCGAGAGGGGACCATCGTGGTGATGGACCCCATCGACAATAGCATCCTGGCCATCGCCAGCCACCCCACCATCAACCCTAACGATTTCATCGACGGGCTCAGCGTGGAGACCTTCCAGCGGCTGGCCTCCGATCCGCGTCAGCCCTTCTTTCACCGGGCAGTCCTGGCCACCTACCCGCCGGGCTCCACCTTCAAGGTGGTGACTATGGCCGCCGGCCTGGAGAAGGGTGGCTACACCGCCAGCTCTACCCTGCCCTGCCCGCCAGTGTGGTACGGGCTGGGGCCGGAGAACGCCAAGCGCAACTGGCAGTCGGTGGATCGCGGCCCCCTGACCCTGGGCCAGGGGCTGATGGCCTCCTGCAATACCGTTTTCTACGAGGTGGCCCTCACCCTGGATCATACCGACACCGAGATCCTCCCCTCGTTCGCTGCTGCCTTCGGCTTCGGCAGGCCATCGGGAGTGGTCGGCCTGGAGGAGGCCCAGGGGGTGGCAGCGGGCCCGGCCTGGAAGCAGGAGCAGGTGGGCGAGCCCTGGTACAGCGGCGACAGCGTGAACATGAGCATAGGCCAGGGCTTTCTCTTGGTCACCCCTTTGCAGCTAGCCAACATGTACAGCGCCATCGCCCGCAGCGGCATCCTGCGCACGCCCCTTCTGGTGCAGCGCATCGCCTCCCCCGACGGGGTGGTGTCCCAGGAGTTCACCGCCGCCGAGATCAACCCTCTGCCAGTCTCTCAGGCCACCCTGGAGGCCATCCGCGAGGGCCTGACCCTGGTTATCGCCGACCCCGGCGGCACCGCTTACAGCACCTTCCTAGGCTCCAGCGTGGCGGCGGCGGGGAAATCAGGCACCGCCGAGGACATTATCTTCCAGGATCACGTCTTCTTCGTGGCTTACGCCCCCCGCTACGATCCGGCCATCGTGGTCCTGGTGGCCCTGGACGAGGGCCAGTCGGGTTCCCTCGAGGCAGGGCCGATGGTGCGGCGCGTCCTGGAAGCCTACCTGGCGGGCGGCTAGGCCTGCTTGCTGGCCTCTTGGGCCCGATGCTACAATAAGGGAGAAGGGTAGTGCTTCCCGCCCCGTTATGGATAACGATTTTGCCATCGATATTGATGCCATCCTCAAGGTCATCGATAAGGCCGACGTCATCACCATCCGATTCCTGATCCTGCCCCAGCGCCTCCTCATCGACGCCCGCTGCTCGGAGAGCGAAGGTCCCCTGATAAAGCTCGTGCCGCGGGCTGAGTCGCTGGAGGAGCGCTTCGAGAGCATCAAGCAGCTACGCCCTCGCTTCCGTCTTCCCGAGAAGATCACCGCCATCTGGTGGCCCAAGCACGTCCACGAGCTGGTCACCTGCGGCATTTGGGATCGCATCGTGCAGCGGCTGACCAGCGCTGGCTTCTCTCAGGCGGCCGAGCAGTGCCAGGAGGTTCTGGAGGAGCTTGTCCGGCTGGAGGAGCAAGAGATTCTCAATGCCGTTGCTGGCGAGGGC
>DAOUDQ010000256.1:0-5768 GCA_034431045.1 Dehalococcoidia bacterium
GCCTCTGCCGCCGCCGCCACCAGGTCGTAGCCGGGGTCGCTCACCGCCGGCATCCCCGCCTCGGAGACCAGGGCCACGTCGCCGTGTCGGAGGGCATCCAGAATGTAGGGGATCTTAGCCCCCTTATTGTGCTCATGGTAGCTGGTGAGGCGAGCCTTGATCCCGTAGTGGCTGAGGAGCTTGCGGGTGGTGCGGGTATCCTCGGCGGCGATGAGAGAGACCTCCTGCAGGACACGCAGGGCCCGCAGGGTGATGTCCTCCAGGTTGCCTATGGGTGTGGCCACCAGGTACAGAGTGGGCATGGCGCTCCTTCGATGGTCGCTTCATTATAGCAGCAACGCCCTAAGATTTAGCTGCTTATCTCTTTTCGCAATTTTGACCCTTTTCGGACGAAATTCTTATTGACTGGAGCTAAGGCCTCTGATATATTTTGGCCAATAATCGAGGCTTGAGAAACTAGGGCAGGGGGCGATAGGGCGATGATTGTGCCGCATCTCAAGGAGCTACGGCCGGCCTACGGATTCGATGATGTGGCCATTGTTCCGGGCGAAGTGACCGTCAATCCGGAGTTGACCGATGTCTCTTTTGCCCTCGATCGCTTCCGCTTTGCCATGCCCGTTCTGGCCGCCGACCTGGATGCGGTGGTCGATCCCCGCTTCGCCGTCATGTTCCACCAGATGGGCGGCCTGGCGCTCCTCAATCTGGAGGGCCTCCAGACCCGCTACAGCGACCCTGATGCCGCCCTGGCGGAGATCATCTCGGCCAGCGATGTGGATGCTACCGCCGTCATCCAGAGGGTCTACTCTCAGCCCATCCGGGAGGACCTCATCGGCGAGCGGATTGGCTACATCAAGGCTGGGGGAGCGGTGTGTGCCGCTTCGGCCACTCCCGCTAACACCAAGCGTCTGGCGCCAGTGGCAGTGGAGGCTGGCGCCGACATCTTTGTGGTCAAAGCAACCGTGACCACGGCCCGTCACATCTCTCGCAGCATTCGAGGCCTCATCCTGCCGGAGCTCTGTCAGCGGCTGCAGGTGCCGGTGCTGGTGGGCAACACCGTCACCTATGGCGCCTGCAAGGAACTGATGGAGACAGGGATCGCTGGCGTGCTGGTGGGCGTAGGACCGGGTGCCATTTGCACAACTCGCGAGGTGCTGGGAGTGGGCGTGCCCCAGGTGACAGCCACCATCGAGTGCGCCGCCGCTCGCGATGAGCACTATCGGGAGACGGGCCTCTATGTGCCCGTCATCACCGACGGCGGCATGCGCACCGGCGGCGACGTTTGCAAGGCCCTGGCTGCGGGTGCCGATGCAGTGATGCTGGGGTCCATCTTCGCGGGCACCGAGGAGGCACCCGGACGAGGCTACTCCTGGGGGATGTCTACGGGGCACGCTCAGCTACCGCGCGGCACCCGCATTCATGTTGGGGTGAACACCACTCTGGAGCGTGTGCTCTTCGGCCCTACCTCCCGCACCGACGGCAGCGAGAACCTGGTGGGGGCCATCTGCGCCGCTATGGGGATGTGCGGGGCCCAGACCATCAATGAGTTCCACGACGTGGAGCTCATTGTAGCGCCGTCCGTCAAGACGGAGGGCAAGAAGCACCAGCTAGCCCAGCAGCGCAGGTAGGCTCTGTCGCGCGGGTTTCAGGCTTCGCTGTGACTGGTAGTCGCGATCGCGGCGTCAGCGGCCGCGGGAGGGTCGGGGGCGTCTCTCTAACCCGTCGGATGCTTCTGGAGGCTGCTCCTGTGGGCTGTCGCCGCTTGCTCCGGCCTGTTGCAAGCGGCAATCAGCAGCAGGCCGGCCAGAAGCGCTGCCACCACATCCCCTTCAGGGTGTACGCTCGCCTTTTTCTCCAGCGGCCGCTGACACTAATCAGAACGTCAAACAGCCCTCTAAGATACGCCTATAAGGCGCTAGAGCTGAATCACTACCAGGCGATCCAGAGAAGCCATGTCCTTCTTGACCTCGATCGCCGCCTCAGGGAAGACCTCTGAGGCCAGGGCCACCACGGGCGGCCCCTGGTCGTAGCCTATCTCCAGAAGAAGGGCAGCGCCGGAGCGCAGAAGGGGTGGCGCCTGGCGTAGCAGCCGCTCGATGACTCGCAGGCCGTCGGGGCCGCCGTCCAGGGCCTCGCGTGGCTCATAGCAGCGGATCTCGGCGGGCAGGCGTTCCCATTCGGCCGACCTGACATAAGGAAGGTTGGCGACAACGATGTCGACTGGTTGCTGGAGGGGCACCAGGAGGTCGCCGCGGAGGAAGCGCACCCGCGACGTCAGACCGAGCCTTTCAGCGTTGCCTTGGGCCAGGGCGAGGGCGGCTGGAGACACATCGGTGGCGATGATCTGCGCTGAGGGCAGATGAGTGGCAAGGGCCAGGGCGATGGCACCGCAGCCCGTGCCCACGTCCACGATGGTGAGGGAGGGGGTGTCTTGCAGGCGCTTGCCGGCCAGAGCCGAGGCCTCCTCCACCAGAAGCTCCGTCTCCGGGCGGGGGATAGCAGCGACGGGGGCCACCGCCAGCTCGATGTCATGAAAGTCTGCCCGTCCGATGATGTAGGGCGTGGGCTCGCCGCATAGTCGGCGCCAGACGAGGTCATAGTAGGCCGCCTCTTTGTCAGGCGGCATCTCATCGCGGAGGCGCTGGTAGAGCTGGGTTCGATTGAGGCCAAGGGCATGCTGCAGCAGAAGCTCCGCCTCCAGCCGGGGATTGGCGGTTTCGAGGATTTGGAGGGCGGCGAAGTGTTTGGTGGCGCAGCGCAGGGCGCCCGCCACCGTCACGCGAGGGTCTCCTGGAGACGTTTGGCCTGCTCCTCGGTGGCCAGGGCGTCGATGATCTGGTCGAGCTCGCCATCGAGAATGGCAGGCAGATTGTGGATGCTGAGGCTAACTCGATGGTCGGTCACCCGATCCTGAGGGAAGTTGTAGGTGCGGACCTTCTCCGCCCGCTCGCCGCTTCCCACCTGGGCGCGGCGGGCCTCGCTGATCTCCTGGCGCTGGCGCTTCTGCTCCACGTCCAGCAGGCGCGCCCGCAGGACCGTGAGAGCCTTGAGCTTGTTCTTGAGCTGCGAGCGCTCGTCCTGGCAGACAGCAGTAATGCCGGAGGGGGTGTGGGTGATGCGAACGGCGGTGGCCACCTTGTTCACGTTCTGACCGCCGTGGCCGCTGGCGCGGAAGATGTCAATGCGCAGGTCGTCCTCGTCGATCTTCAGGTCGACCTCGTCGGCCTCAGGCAGCACGGCTACAGTGGCGGTGGAGGTGTGGATGCGACCAGCGGCCTCGGTGATGGGAATGCGCTGTACGCGATGGGCCCCGCCCTCATACTTTAGGCGGGAGTAAGCCCCACGGCCGCGGACCCCGTAGATGATCTCCTTGAAGCCGCCCAGATCGCTGGGGTGACTCGACATAACCTCTATGGGCCACCCCTGACGCTCGGCGTAGCGGCTGTACATGCGGAAGAGGTCAGCGGCGAAGAGGGCAGCCTCGCCACCGCCGGCGGCGGCGCGGATCTCCATGATCACCGGCCGTTCGTCGTAGGGGTCCTTGGGCAGGAGAGCAAGGCGGACCTCCTCCTCCAGCCGCTGGCGCTGCTGGGCGAGCTGAGCTGCCTCGTCCCGGGCCATGGCGGCTAGCTCCCGGTCAGGGCTCTGGTCAGCCAGCAACCGCGCCTCGGCCAGGGACGCGTCCAGCCGCTTGTACTCCCGATAGAGAGAGACGATGCCCTCCAGGGAGGCGTGCTCCTTGGCCAGGGCCTGCAGCCGCTGGAAATCGGCCGCCACCTCCGGCCGGGCCATTTCCCGGGCCAGCTCCTCGTATCGCCTTTCGATGCCTTCCAGCTTATCCCACATGGCCGTTGCCAACATACATAAAGCCCCGTTGGGGGGCTTTGCGCCATCTAGATTATAGCATAGACCCTCGTGGGCGAGAAAGGGCGCTATCTGGCCTGGCGCAGGCTCTTGGCAATCAGGCGCCGAACGTCCTTTGTAGCCACCCGCTCCTGGTGGCCATCCTCCATGCGACGCAGGATTACAGTGCCCGTGGCCAGCTCTTCCTTCCCCAGGATGGCGGCGTACAGCACCCCGGCGGCGTCGGCCTGGCGCATCTGGGCCTTGAGGCTGCGCTCGCCTACAGCCATGACGGCGGCGATGCCAGAGCGCCGAAGCTCACTGGCCAGCTTGACGGCAGCCGAACGAGCAGCGGCCGTCTGGTAGACGACGAAGACCGCTGGCCTGGCGGGCGCAGGGATGGTCACCTTGGCCCGCTTGAGGTTGGCGATGATGCGCTCGATGCCTGTGGCGAAGCCGATGGCTGGGGTGGGCCTACCGCCCAGCTCCTCGATGAGGCCGTCGTAGCGGCCGCCGGCGCCAACGGTATTCTGGGCCCCCTCCTCGGGCGGCTGAATCTCAAACACGGTGCGGGTGTAGTAGTCCAGCCCTCGCACCAGGCGGGGGTTGAGGCTGTAGGGGATGGCCAGGGCTTCCAGGTAGGAACGCAGCATTTGGAAGTGGCGGGCGCACGCCTCGCACAGGTAGTCGGTGAAGGGCGGCGCGCCGGCGATGACTGGCTGGCAGCCCTTGACCTTGCAGTCCAAGAGCCGCAGGGGGTTCTTTTCAAAGCGGGCACGGCAGTCGGGGCAAACCCTGTCCAGCTTATCCTTATAGTAGGCCTTGAGAGCCGCTAGATAGGTCGGCCGGCAATTCCGGTCGCCGATGCTGTTGAGATGGAGGGTGAGGTGGGTGATACCGAGCTCCTGGTAGAGGCGCCAGGCTAGCTCGATGACCTCAGCGTCCAGGGCGGGGTCGTCTTCGCCGATGGCCTCATAGCCGAAGTGGGTGAACTGGCGCTGCCGCCCCGCCTGGGGGCGGTCGTAGCGGAAGGCTGGGCCCCAGTAGTACAAGCGGACGGGCTGGGGCAGGTTGTGCATACCGTGCTGAATGTAGGCCCGGCAGACGTTGGCCGTACCCTCGGGCCGCAGGGCCATCATTTCGCCGCCGCGATCCTGGAAGACGTACATCTCCTTCTGGACGATGTCTGTGGTCTGGCCCACGCCGCGGACGAACAGGCTGGCCTCCTCGAATATGGGTGTCTCGATGCGAGGGTAGCCGTAGAGCTGGCAGAGGCGAATAGCCGTTTGGTAGACGTGCTCCCAGTAGGGTTGCTCCTGGGGCAGGACGTCGACCGTTCCCCGTGGGGCTCTATAGAGAGGACTCATCGACCTGAGCATACAAAAGGGGCTGGTGCTCTGTAAAGGCGGGCGTGACGTGAACCTGGGCAGGTGCTAGACTAAGATATGTCTAGGGGTGGTGACCAAGCCGTCGTGGACGCTGAGGAGCTTTTTGACAGGGCGGGGCAGTATCTTTCCGCCAAGGGAGTCTCCCTGGTCAAGGAGGCTTACCAGTTCGCTGCCGAGTCTCACGCTGGCCAACTGCGTCTCTCCGGCGACCCTGTTATCAGCCATCCCCTTCATACAGCTCTGACCATCGTCCAGCTCCAGCTAGACGCCGCTGCCGTCGCCGCTGCTCTCCTCCACGATGTGCAGGAGGACTGTGGCGTCCAGAACGGCGCTATCGAGAAGCGGTTCGGGCGGGAGGTGGCGAAGCTGGTGGACGGCGTCACCAAGCTGGGCCAGATCCCCTGGCACGCTCCCGATCAGAGAGACCGCGAGCAGGAGGCCCAGGCCGAGAATCTGCGCAAGATGTTTCTGTCCATGGCCGAGGACCTGCGGGTGGTGATCATCAAGTTGGGCGACCGCCTCCACAATATGCAAACCTTG